>DAOUOU010000082.1 GCA_030626465.1 Bacteroidales bacterium | reverse complement strand
TGGAAAGGTAAGAAGGATTTCGGATACAAAGAAGGCATGGAAAATCAATCCGGACCGGGGGGCAGAGAACTGCTGATGCAATTTGAACGGAAAGAAGTCCCCGTCGCAGAACGTATATTGGGTGAAGGACATAACTTACGTCCTCCATTTATTCAATTTTATAATTGTAAAAACATACTTATTGAAGACATTACTGTCACAAATTCTCCTTTCTGGCTGATCCATCCTCTTTTTTCGGAGAATATCACTGTTCGTCGCCTCCATGCAAACAGTCATGGCCCGAACAATGATGGTTTTAATCCCGAATCAAGTAAAAATATTCTGGTTGAGGAATGCTTCTTTAATACAGGTGATGACTGCATTGCTATCAAGTCCGGCAGAAATAACGATGGAAGAAAATGGAATATTCCTTCGCAGAATATTGTGATCAGAAATTGTGAAATGCAGAACGGTCACGGAGGAGTGGTCATTGGCAGTGAAATATCCGGAGGATGTAACAATGTATTTGTATACAACTGCCAAATGAATAGTCCTGAACTGGACAGGGCTATCCGGATAAAAACCAATGCCATGCGGGGAGGAATAATCAAAGATCTGTATGTCAGGAATATTGAGATAGGACAGGTAAAAGAAGCAGTTCTTAAGATTAATTGCATTTACGATACCAGGTCGGAAGAAGGAGATTATCCCCCGCTCATTCATAACATTCACCTTGAGAACATCAGTAGCGAAAAGAGTAAATATCCAATATATATAATAGGCTTACAGAAAGAGGACTGCGTAAGAGATATTTATTTCACCAATTCGACATTGAATGGAGTAAAAAAAGAAAGCCGGATCGCACATGTGAAAAATCTGGTTATTGAAAATGTTTATGTAAATGGGGAGTTGGTAAAGTAAAGGTTTATTCAAAGGCTGAGGAGCAGACAAGCTGTGATTTCTGTTTTAAATGCTCCAGTTTCAGAATATATTGTAATTTCGGATCTGTTGTCTGTGAAACATAATAAGCATATTTTATGCTAGTAAAATATCTGTGATGAAAAGTAAGCTAAACAAAATCTCATATCTGCTATCAGCGATATCTGTTCTGGTCATATTGTCCTTTTTTAAAACCAATTGCCTTGCTCAAACCTATTCCAGATACATTGTGGTTGACCAGTTTGGTTACCTGCCTGAATCTGAAAAAATAGCAGTTATCAGAGATCCGCAAACCGGTTATGATTCAAACGACTCTTTTGCTCCCGGCAATACTTATGCTGTTGTTCATGCCGCCACTGAAACTCATGTTTATAGCAATACCCTGGAAACATGGAATGAAGGCGCAGAAGATGTTTCTTCAGGCGATAAAGCCTGGTGGTTTGACTTTTCTTCTGTTACCGAACCCGGTGAATACTATGTACTTGATATTGATAATAATGTGCGTTCGTATAGCTTTAAGATATCCATTGCAGTGTACAACGAAGTGTTAAAACATGCCATGCGCACATTCTTTTATCAACGTGCAGGATTTGAAAAAAATGCTTCCTATGCCGATAAAGGGTGGACCGACGGTGCAAGTCATCTTGGTCCCTTGCAGGATAAGAATTGCCGGATCTTTGACAATGCAAACAATGCAGATACTGAGAAAGATCTTTCGGGAGGATGGTACGATGCAGGAGATTTTAACAAGTACACCAACTGGACAGCCAATTACGTGGTTGAAATGATGAAAGCCTATCTCGAAAATCCTGTTGCCTGGGACGATAATTACAATATCCCCGAATCAGGCAATGACATTCCTGACATCATTGATGAAGTAAAATGGGGGATTGACCATCTTTTACGTATGCAGCAATCTGACGGAAGTGTGTTGACCATCGTTGGATTATCACATGCCAGTCCGCCATCAAGTGCTACCGGTCAAAGCCTTTATGGCCCTGCCAGCACATCTGCATCTTTAAATACAGCGGCAGCATTTGCCATAAGTTCAAAAGTTTTTTCATCTCTTGGGGTGAATGATTATGCTGATACATTGCAGGCAAGGTCAATTAAAGCCTGGGGCTGGGCAGTCGCTAATCCGGATGTTCTTTTTAGAAACAACGATGCTGATTACAATTCGATTGGTCTTGGTGCCGGCCAGCAGGAAGAAAGCGATTACCAGCGTGCGATAACTAAACTTGAGGCCGCCTGTTTTCTGTTTGAGCTGACAGGAGACCCTGAATACCACGACTATTTCGAGGCCAACTACCAGGAATCCCATTTGATTCAATGGAATTATGCATATCCCTTTGAAGCAGCCAACCAGGAAGCTTTATTGTATTATGCTTCTCTTCCCGGTGCTGGTTCAACTGTTTCAGACAATATCCTTTTGGCCTATGAGAATTCCATGAATACAAGCAGTGATAATTTTCCGGCATATTATAATCAGACAGATCCTTACCAGGCACATCTTAAAGATTATACCTGGGGTAGCAACTCCATCAAAGCATGCAAAGGAAATATGTTTTACAACGTAATTACTTTCGACATAGATAATTCAAAGCTCACTGATGCCAGGATAGCTTCTGAAAAATACCTGCATTATCTTCATGGAGTCAATCCTTTTAACATGACTTACCTTTCCAATATGTATAAGTATGGAGGAAACAATTGTGTGAACGAATTTTATCATACATGGTTTACCAACGGCAGCCCTGATTGGGATCGTGTTGGTGTTTCAGCTTATGGTCCTGCTCCTGGTTTCCTGACTGGCGGACCCAATCCGAGTTACGATTGGGATGGATGTTGCCCGGGCAGTTGTGGCAGTTCAAACAATAACGCCCTCTGTACCTCAGAATCTATTTCTCCTCCAAAAGACCAGCCAAAGCAAAAGTCTTACAAAGATTTTAACACAAGCTGGCCGCTGAATTCATGGTCAGTAACCGAAAATAGTTGCGGCTACCAGGCCAATTACATTCGCCTGCTATCAAAATTCGCGGATGCCAGTTACGATTGCAACGGGGATAAAGACGGAACCGCTTTTTTTGATGTATGCGGGCAATGTGCAGGAGGCAATACAGGAATTGTTCCTATCACTGATCCATCGGAATGTCCGGTTCTGGCAATAAGTAAAGCACAAAGCAAACCCTGCTCCTTTGAGGTTTATCCTAATCCTGTCATACATACAGTATCCATAAAAACCTCAGATGTTTTATCATACAATTTAAAGATATTCGACACCCAGGGTACAGAGCGAATAATCAAAGAATGTCATGGCAATACAAACATTGATGTAAGCATGCTCCCCTCAGGCAATTATATGATACTTATACTATATGATAACCAGTATGTTACTTTCAAAATACTCATACAATAGAACAGAACGGCAATAGGTATATCTGAACTAATGGGTAATTTCACCATATTCTTGTTTTATTTACAATAAAATTTCTATATAGACTATTTTGTTCCGAAATCAAATTGCAAAAATCTGACACAACCTGTAACTTTAAAACAAAGCTCACTAAAATTTACTCCTATGAATCGAACGTACACTGCTAATTACAAATGCGCTACCCTGCTTATTCTGATTTTTATTTTTTCCTGCTCTTCTATCGAACCTTATAAAAATCCAAATCTACCTGTTGAGAAGAGAGTGGAAGACCTCATTTCAAGAATGACCCTTGAAGAAAAGATCCTGCAGATGATCGATCATGCCGATTCAATCTCCCGGCTGGGAATTCCCGAATACAACTGGTGGAATGAAGGGCTCCATGGTGTAGCACGTGCAGGTACTGCCACTGTTTTCCCGCAGGCTATCGGACTGGCAGCTACCTTTAATGATAGTCTGATGCTTGAAGTAGCAACAGTTATCTCGGATGAATTCAGGGCAAAATATAATGATTACATAAAAAAAGGTGAACGCGATCGATACAAAGGACTTACCATATGGTCTCCCAATATCAATATTTTTCGAGATCCCCGCTGGGGTCGTGGTCAGGAAACCTATGGAGAAGATCCTTATCTCACTTCACGCATGGGTGTGGTCTTTGTTAAAGGATTGCAGGGAGAAGATCCAAAATATTTCAAAACCATTGCTACTCCAAAGCATTATGCTGTACATAGCGGACCTGAGCCTCTGCGTCACGAATTCGATGTGGATGTCAGTCAGCGCGATTTTATGGATACTTACCTTCCTGCATTTGAAGCATGTATCAAAGAAGCAAATGCACAGTCCGTAATGGGGGCTTATAACCGGTTCCGGGGAAAATCTTGCAGCGGCAGCCCCTATTTACTTACAAGCATTCTTCGTGACAATTGGGGTTTTGAGGGTTATGTGGTTTCCGATTGTGGAGCAGTTTATGATATTTATGCGCATCATAAAATAGCCAGATCAAAAGCTGAAGCAGCAGCAATAGCTGTTAAATCAGGATGCGACCTGAACTGCGGCCGTACTTACCTTCATCTGCAGACAGCCATCGACAGTGGTTATCTGACTGAAGAAGATATTGACAGAGCTTTGGCAAGACTCTTTAAAGCCCGTTATCAGTTAGGTATGTTCGATCCTGATGAAATGGTGCCTTATAATAAGATACCATTTGAAGTGAATGATTGCCAGGCGCATCGTAAATTATCCATCGAAGCTGCAAGAGAAGCCATGGTATTATTAAAAAATGAAAATAACCTGTTGCCTCTTGGTAAAGAGGTGAAAACCATAGCTGTCATTGGTCCCAATGCAGATAATCCGGAAGTGATGTATGGTAATTATAATGGTTTTCCTTCAGAATATGTTACTCCGGCAGAAGGCATTCGCCGTAAAGCATCAGCTGATATACAGGTTTTCTATGCTAAAGGATGCAGTTATCATGAAGACTACCTGGAAAAAGAGCTGATAGACTGGAAATATCTCAGTTCTGAAGGAAAAACCGGGCTCACCGGAGAGTATTATAACAATAAAAACCTGGAAGGTACTCCACATGCCGTTCGTCTCGATTCCGTAATAAATTTTTCATGGTTCAATCGAGCTCCTTTACCCGGCATGAATGCTGAGAACTATTCCATTCGTTGGTTTGGAAATCTTTTAGCACCTAAAAGTGGTAGGTACCTGATCTCAGTTTCAGGAGATGATGGATTCAGATTGTATATCGATGATGAAATGATCATTGATGCATGGGAAGAGGGATGGGCCACAGAGAATGTTAGCCTTGAATTTGAAGCCGGAAGTCAGCATAGCATCGAAATAGATTACTACCAGAAAGAATGGGGCTCAAAAATCAGTCTTGAATGGGGATTGCCCGCAGAGAATGCTGAAGTACAAGCCCTGAAAATCGCCAGACAATCAGATGTTGTTGTTTTTGTAGGTGGATTATCTTCCGGACTTGAGGGTGAAGAAATGGAAGTTGGCCTTTCAGGATTCGAAGGAGGAGACCGGACATCCCTGGACCTGCCGGCTATCCAGGTAAAAATGCTGAAAAAACTTCACGCACTGGGAAAACCTGTTGTACTGGTACTCATGAACGGTAGCGCCATCTCGATCAATTGGGCCGATGAAAACATCCCTGCAATTCTTGAAGCATGGTACCCCGGACAGGAAGGAGGAACAGCCATTGCCGATATTCTTTTTGGCGATTACAATCCTGCCGGACGCCTCCCCGTAACATTTTACAAATCAGTCGATCAGCTACCGCCTTTTAAAAACTATGATATGGAGGGTCGTACCTACCGGTATTTTATAGATAAACCGCTGTATAGCTTTGGGTATGGTCTGAGTTTTACTGAATTTGTCTATTCCGATCTGGATGTTACTGAAACAGGAACAACCTCTGACAGTATTGAAGTAAAAATTAAAGTTGCGAATGCAGGTATCTATGCCGGTGATGAAGTAACTCAGTTATATGTCAGGCATCCCGACTCTGAATATCCTGTTCCCATCCATGCATTACAAGGTTACCGAAGAACCCATCTGGAAACAGGAGAACAAAAAACAGTAACATTCACCCTCTCTCCGGTTCAGCTTTCTCTTATCAATGATGATAACCAACGCGTGGTTATGCCTGGGAAAATACAATTGTTTGTTGGTGGTCAGCAACCTGATAAAAAAAGTATAAGTGAAGGCAAAGTATTAAAAGCTGACATTCGATTAGAAGGAAATCCAAATGTGATCGATTTCCTGGATTGATTCAATAACTAATAGTTAGGTTAGCAAAAAGAATTCATTGCCATGAATATCGCTCCGATTGATCAGTTGATTATTGCTCTATATCTTGTTGTAAGCATCGGTATAGGCATTTACATGACGAAAAGAGCCAGCAGAAGCACCGGCGATTTCTTTCTTAGCGGCAGAAAACTACCCTGGTACATTGCAGGGACCAGCATGGTAGCCACAACATTTGCTGCCGATACTCCCCTTGCAGTGACGGAACTGGTAGCGCAAAACGGTATTGCGGGCAACTGGCTATGGTGGAACATGCTGTTCGGAGGCATGCTAACGGTCTTCTTTTTTGCCAGATTATGGCGGCGATCCAATATCCTTACCGATGCAGAATTTGTTGCTATCCGCTACTCCGGAAGGGAAGCAAATTTTTTACGTGGTTTCAAGGCCATCTATATCGGGATAGGACTGAATGCTGTAGTTATGGCCTGGGTGAATCTGGCCATGGTAAAAATCCTCAGGGTAATATTCCCCGAACTAACCTTATTTGGCGTCCAGGAAATAGAATTTCTCGGCATTACTTTTTCTTCACACCTGCTGGTAGTAGGATTAATGATGGTATTTGTGGCATTGTATTCGGCTTTGTCAGGATTGTGGGGTATTTCTCTTACAGATACCTTTCAGTTTGTAATGGCTATGGGCGGGAGTATTGCTCTGGCAGTGTTTGCAGTAAAACATGTCGGGGGTGTGTCCGGTCTGAAATCACAATTGAACGAAGTGCAATGGGTTTTTGATTTTTTTCCCGATGTTGCAAAAGGCAAAGCTTCCTCAGGCAGCTCCATCGGTCTGCTTAAAATGAGCGTAACAGGATTTGTGGCCTATCTCGGAGTACAATGGTGGGCCAGCTGGTATCCCGGTGCCGAACCGGGAGGAGGTGGTTACATTGCTCAGCGTATGATGTCTGCCAAGGATGAAAAGCATTCATTGCTTGCTACATTGTGGTTCCAGATAGCACATTATGCCATACGTCCCTGGCCATGGATACTGGTGGCACTTGTGGCCCTGGTTTTGTATCCCGGTGCACCCGATAAGGGAGAAACCTATGTGATGGTAATTCGGGACTTGCTTCCTTCCGGATTATTGGGATTGTTACTTGCCGCTTTTCTGGCTGCGTACATGTCGACTATTGCTTCTCAAACCGTTTGGGGCACTTCATACATTATCAACGATTTTATCAGACCTTTTATAAAACCGGATGCAAAAGAACGATATTATGTTACCATATCGCGTATTGTAACCGTGCTTTTGATCCTTTTTTCGTTCGTGGTTACCTCACAAATTAACAGGATAAGTGATGCATGGAAATTTATCCTTGTCTGCAGCGGAGGTATCGGACTTGTTCTTATCTTAAGATGGTTCTGGTGGCGGATCAATGCATGGTCGGAATTAACTGCAATGTTAGCCCCCTTTGTTGTTTACCCGGTTTTGCATTTTCATTACCGCATGAGTTATGAAAATTCCTTATTGATCATTGTTGCATGGTCAACCATTGTTTGGCTGGCTGTAACTTTCCTCACCTCACCTACCGATGAAGAAAAACTGAAAGATTTTTACAGCAGGGTACATCCAGGAGGCAAAGGCTGGAAAGCTATTGCTCAAAAGTTGCCCGGAATTAAAGGTGATTCAGGTTTCGGCATCCTCTTTATTAACTATATCAGTGGTTGCCTGTTAGTACTTTTCAGCCTGTTCGGTTTTGGAAAAATTATTTTCAAAGAATATCTTACAGGAGGAGTATTTGTAATGATCGCCCTTGTGGCAGGTCTGGTCATCTATCGCAATTTATCAAAAACAGGATGGGATAAAATAGGGAAGTGAAGGGGCCCCGAAAGGGCATTTATCGTATTAAAACTCCTCGTTATTATTCTTCATATACTCCAGCAACTCATCCACCTGGCAAAAGGCAATGGCAGTATAAGTATCTGCAGCACCATAATAAATAGTAATCCTTCCCGATTCGGCATCGTATATGTTTGTGCATGGAAACGCAACATTGGGAACAAAACCGGTAGTCTCATATTCCTTTTCAGGAGTAAGCAAGTAATCTCGGGTTCGTAGCAGCACTTTTCCAGGATCGTTTATATCCAGTAAGACAGCTCCAAAACTATATACAAATCCATTGCAGGTGTCTGATACACCATGATAGAATAATAACCAGCCTTTGGTAGTTTCGATAGGTACAGGGCCACCCCCTATTTTTGTTCCCTGCCACCATCCCTGGCCTCCATTCCCCATCACCCAGCGGTGTTTTCCCCAATAGATCAGGTCGGGACTCTCACTCATATAAATATCTCCAAACGGTGTATGTGCACTATCACTGGGACGACTGAACAAAATGTAATTGCCATTTACCTTCCTTGGGAAAAGAACTCCATTTCGGTTGAAAGGCATCAGGGGATTTGGCAATCGGGTCCAGGTCTTGAAATCCCTTGTCATGCCCATACCAATAGAAGCTCCTTTCATATCATCGCACCATACCACGTAATAGGCATCGTCGATCTTCACAAAGCGCGGATCATACCCATAACTTATCGGGTTGGGATGACCTTTCTCATCTACCCATGCAATAGGATCGTCCTCAATGTCAAACCGGAACCCGTCTTTACTCCTTCCAAAATGAATATTGGCTCTTCCGTTCTTATGGTCAGCACGGAAAACTCCAATAAAGGCACCATCAAGTGGAAGCACTGCACTATTATAAATTCTTGCCGTTGAGGGAGTAGGATTCCAACCAATTACAGGGTTTTTACTGTATCGCCACATGACATATTCACATCCTTCTGGCTTATCTTCCCAGGGAAGATTCGGTAAGGAGCTACCAAGGATTGTAGTAGTACTCATTTTCAAAAGTTTTACTGGTACGTATTTAAATCAACCGTGCAAAGATGAAAAAAATAATGACTTTGGGAAAGCAAAACAGGGTATCTTCAATCATATTGTGATAGATCAGGTCATGAAAACTATTGATGGTATTTCAAAAGAATTATTTAATTCCCAAAAGCAACTATTGTTTTATTTCTGAGATTTGTATTTTCACATGATCAATTATTTTATAACACTTTAGCTGTTCTTATGCCAGTGAAACTGCCATCATATGCCGATATCATCCTTCCTCTAGCAGTCCCTCAGTATTATACCTATCAAATTCCTGATCAGCTTAAAGCAAAAGTTAAGATTGGTTGCCGTGTAACGGTTGTTCTGGGCAAACGCCGTATCTATACCGGTATAATACGGCAACTGCACGATGACCCGCCTGAAGGATTTCAAATCAGTACTATTCTATCACTTCTGGATGAAAAACCTCTTGTATCGCTTAAACAAATTGAATTTTGGGAATGGCTGGCTGACTATTACATGTGTACTCCGGGAGAAGTTTTCCGGGCAGCAATGCCCTCAGGACTAAAGATGGAAAGTGAAACTCAGATCTATCCAAAGGAACCTGAAGCAATACCCGAAAGTATCACCGATGCTGAAAACCAACTGTTGGATGTGCTGGAACAATCACCGGGCATAAGCCTTCACAAGCTTGCATCAACTTTAGGAAAAAAAGATGTAATGCCCCAGGTGAAGCATCTTATCGATAAGGATGTTGTAACTCTTGAAGAGAAACTGAAAAAAGGTTTTAAACCCAGGTTGATTGATTTTATTAAACTGGATGATAAATTCAGATCTGAGATAAAACTGAATGAAGTATTGACCGGACTTGAAAAGAAAGCTCCCAAACAAGCTGAATTGCTTCTTCAGTTTCTTGAGTTAGGTGGATTCGATAAGGAAAATAAGGATTCACTTGTGCCAAAAAACAAATTGCTCAGATCAGCCGACGCAAGCCATGCAACACTGAACGCCCTCATCAGGAAAGGACTATTTCGCATGATCTCAAAAGAGATTAGCCGGTTATCAGATCATACAGGTGCTTCAAGAAACCCTTATGAATTAAATGCAAACCAGACAAAGGCGTACAAAAGCATTCAACAACAGTTTGCTGATAAAGATGTTGTTCTGTTGCACGGTGTGACATCCAGTGGGAAAACTGAACTATACATTCATTTGATCAATGAACAGATCAGTCAGGGAAAGCAGGTCCTTTATCTCCTGCCTGAAATTGCACTTACAGCACAAATTATACAACGCTTAAAAATTGTTTTCGGAGATAAGGTTGGTGTCTATCATTCCAAATTCTCTGATGAGGAACGCGTTGAAGTATACCAGAATTTAGCCGGGCTTAAAAAGCTGAATAGCCCCTCTTACCAAGTAATTCTGGGTGTACGCTCGTCTGTTTTTCTTCCGTTTTCCGATCTCGGTCTTGTCATTGTTGACGAAGAGCACGAAAATACATACAAACAATTTGATCCGGCACCCCGCTACAATGCACGCGATTCAGTCATAGTTCTTGCCGGAATGCATGGTGGAAAAGTATTGATGGGAACTGCAACGCCCTCGTTCGAAAGTTATATGAATGCTCTTACAGGAAAGTATGGACTGGTTGAACTCTCAGAGCGGTACATGAACATACAGCTTCCTGAAATCACTGTGGTTGATGTTCGTGAAGCCCGGCACAGAAAACAAATGCATTTGCATTTCTCAACTGTCCTTCTTGATAGCATCAACGAAGCTCTTGCTAACAACGAACAGATCATACTTTTTCAAAACAGAAGGGGCTTTTCGCCCTATATAGAATGTAACGCATGTGGATGGATCCCTCATTGTAAGAATTGTGACGTAAGCCTTACCTATCACAAAAAATTCAACAGCTTAACCTGCCATTATTGCGGATACAACATCCCGAATCCCTCAAATTGCAGCTCTTGTGGAAACAATGATATTCGTACCCGGGGCTTTGGTACGGAAAAAATTGAAGATGAAATTGCTGCTATTTTTCCTGATGCAAATGTGATACGAATGGATCTGGATACTGCCCGGACACGCAAGTC
>DAOUOU010000053.1 GCA_030626465.1 Bacteroidales bacterium | reverse complement strand
GGATGGTCTGAAAATAAAGACAGATCTATTTGTTGAACAGGCCTATGTAAATTATTCCGATTGGGAGCCGCATTATATATTCACCGGTACAGCACAAAACCAGACTTCGAGTGTTACCAAACGTGTCGATCAATATCCTGGTATACAATGGAATAATATCTTAACTTACGATAAGAGCCTTGGTAATCATAATTTTGGACTGGTACTCGGTACTTCTGCAAGAACTAATAAGGCCAATAGGTTACAGGCCGAAGGAACTGACATGTTCCTGGAGAATGAAAATTTCGCTCACATTTTTGCCACTACTGCTGAGACACAAACTGCCACCGACCAGAATACAGAAAGCTGGAATATAATGCCAAGGGAAAAGCGTTTAATGTCGTATTTCGGACGTTTAAATTATAATTACGCGGAGCGCTATCTGTTAACCCTTATTGTCCGTCGCGATGGTTCCAATAAACTTGCTGCGGGTAACCGGTTCCAGACATTTCCTTCCGTATCAGCAGGCTGGATTATTTCCAATGAAAATTTCTGGGGATTTGCTCCCGTAAACTTTTTAAAACTTAGGGCTAGCTGGGGACAAAATGGAAATATTGAATCACTTGATTATTTTCAGTATGTATCACTTATCGAAGTGGGTGTATGGAATTATTACTTCAATGATGTGCTATCAACAGGAGCTGTTCCATCGACATTGAGCAATAAGGATCTTGTTTGGGAAACAAGTGAACAAATTGATATAGGTATTGATATTCGTATGCTGAATAACAAGCTTTCTTTATCTGCTGACTATTACGATAAAAGGACGAAAGATCTGCTTGTACAAGCTTCAACACCCGGTATAACAGGAAACAACGCTCCATGGATCAATGCGGGAGAGGTGCAGAATACAGGTATCGAAATTGAATTAAGCTATCGCGATATGATCGGTGAATTAAAATATGGAGTAAATGTTAACTTCTCTACCAATAAAAATGAAGTTCTCTCCTATGGAAACGAAAGCGGTTCAATTACCGGTGTTGGATACGGTACCCAGGGAAGACTCATGACCATGTTTGAGGTCGGTTATCCTATCGGATATTTCTTCGGATTCCAAAGTGATGGTATATTCCAGAATGAAGAGGAAGTACTTGGCCATACTACCAATGGGGTGGTTCTTCAGCCTCGTGCGGAACCTGGGGATGTTCGATTTGTAGATGTAAATGGTGACAGTCTTATTAATGATGAGGATAGGACAATGATTGGTAATCCTCATCCAAAGTTCCTGTTTGGAATGGGGTTGGATTTTGAATACAAAGGTTTCGACCTAAGCTTATTCTTCCAGGGAACGTATGGCAATGATATTTATAATGCCCGCAAACGCTACGATGTGTTTGATGTGAACCTGGAAACCTGGATTTACGAAGAGAGATGGCATGGAGAAGGTACATCCAACGAATATCCTCGTTTATACTATGGTGATGCTTTAAATGGTAACTGGAACAGGAGCGATATACTGATTGAAGATGCTTCATATCTGAGGTTGAAAGATCTCCGTTTGGGATATACCATTCCAAAAAAGATTACTGAAAAAGCGAAAATTGATCGACTCTACTTCTTTGTTCAGGGAACAAACTTGTTAACCTTTACAAAGAAGGGTTTCCATGGATCGAATCCGGATATCGGCGCTATCTGGGGAAACCTGGGTTCCGGTTTGGATTTTGGTTTTTATCCGGCTGCGAAAACCTATCAGATTGGTGCTAAAATAACATTCTAAAGTAATGCAAAATGAAACATATATCTAAAATTACATTCATATTATTCGCCGCACTGGCATTGACATTAATATCATGCGGTGAAGACTGGCTTGAGACTGAGCCACAGGGATTAGTACTTGAATCGAATTATTATCAGACAGAAGAAGATGCTTTTGCCGCACTTGCAGCAGCATACGATCCCCTGGAATGGGACTATATGAGTGGCATGGATGGTGGATATAATCCATTCTTTATGGTCATGAATATTGCTGGAGATGATACTGAGGGTGGAGGAGATACCCCGGATGATCAGCCTGGTTTACTGGAGTTTGATAATTATAGACTAACTCCTGACAATGAGCAGGTGAGAGGTTTGTGGATTAGAGCTGCAAGAGGAATATATCGATGTAATCTGGTAATAGAAAATACTTCTGACGATTTTGCCAATGCAACTACCATCAAATCTGAAGCTTTATTCTTAAGAGCTTATTACTTTTTCGATGCTGTTCGTATGTGGGGTGATTTTCCCATGCTTGACCATGTATTGGCACCTGATGAATATTATTCAACCGGAAGAGCTCCAAAAAGAGAGATATTTGATCTGATTGTAAGTGATCTGACCACAGCCATCAATTCAAATGCACTTAAACGATCAAGCCAGGTTCCTGGTGGACGTGTTACATTGGGTGCTGCACATGCACTTTTAGGGAAAGTGTATTTATACATGGCTTCGCCTTATTATGGCTATAATGATCAGAACTATTATCAACTGGCAGCCAACGAATTCGCGGCGGTTATTCAACTAAACGATTACAGGCTGATTGAGAATTATTTCGATGTAAATGATCCGCGATTAGGTCAGAATACTGCCGAATCAGTCTTCGAAATTCAGCACAGCAATCGCTCGCAATGGGCAGATTGGGGGTATGGTGCACCTGGAGAAGGTAATTTCACAGCTACCATGAGTGGTGTAAGGACAGGAGGAACATTAGGACATCCTGTTTATAGTAATGGATGGTCATTTAATTTGCCTAATCAGAATAACATAGATGCCTATATTGCTATGGGCGATGATGTAAGGTTTAGCGCGAATATTATTACCAGTTTCCCGGTTGAAGTTGGAGGTGTTACAATACCTTCAGATTTAGGAAATGCTGTGGATACGTCAGGACGTAATGTAACAACTGATATCGGATGCAATTTTGCAATAGCATATCAACATACAGGTTACTATGTAAAGAAATATGCCATCTATGCCGAATTAATTCCAACAGTTGGCGATCAGTTCCATAATAATCCCAATAACATGGTGGCAATGCGTTATTCCGATGTATTGCTTATGCATGCTGAAGCATTGGTAAGCGGAGCTTCCGATCCACTAGGCGCAGCAGCTGCTGACTATGTTAATGAGGTACGTGAACGTGTAGAGCTCGATCCTTTGGGTTCTGTTGATCTGGACGCTATCCTGGCTGAAAGGCGATTAGAACTGGACCACATGGGACATCGCTGGTTTGATATGATCCGTTTGAATCGTGCAGTAGCTGTCTTTGGACCCTTGGGATTTGCTGCTGGTCGCGAAGTATTTCCAATTCCACGCCTGGAGATTGATAATACGAGAGGAACACTCGAACAGAATGATGCATATAAGAATTTATAGACTGAGTATTAAGTGTGGTGAGTATGCCCAGGTTAGGTAAGATTTTTTCTGAAAGGTTAGAGATTAAGGTAATGGATCATCAACAAGCTTAGGAAAATTTTCAAAGCTTGTAAGTAAAAGGTTCCTGATTTGGGTAAGCATATGGCTTACCCAAACAAGACCTGTTAAGGAGTTAAAAGCCTTTCAGCATTTAAGGCTCAAACAATCTGAAATAAAGGAAGTTATATTTAAAATTCATACAAACCAACTGGGTTTTCACAACCAGGATATGGAATATGTTACCGAATCGGGCGATTTTAAAGCCTGGATAGGGGGTAGCTCAAATGCCGATTTAGAAATTGATTTTACGATTATATAGCTTACTCCATGAAAAACAAAAATTCAATATTCCATTCCTTCTTTATAGTTTTTATCGTTGCTCTTGGTGGGTTTTTAATGGGATTTGATGCATCGGTAATATCTGGTGTTGTTGAGTTTATAGGTCCACAGTTCGAATTAACAAAAATACAATTGGGTTGGGCTGTTAGTTGTCTTACTTTATCAGCTACTCTTGCTATGATTCTTTCCGGGCCGATATCCGATAAAGTTGGAAGAAAAAAAGTATTAAAATATGCGTCATTATTGTATTTCATATCGGCTGTATTTTCTGCTGTTGCTCCCAATTTTGTGAGTCTTGTCATTGCGCGTATGATTGGGGGATTTGGTGTTGGAGCCTCCCTGATTATTGCACCTATGTATATTGCTGAAATAGCCCCTCCAAAGCTTAGAGGAAGAATGGTTTCCTTTAACCAATTGAATATTGTTTTAGGTATTTCAGTTGCATTTTTTACCAACTATCTGATTCTTCAGTTAGGAAAATCTGATGCAACATGGACAAAATCACTGATGATTGAAGCTTATAACTGGCGATGGATGCTTGGCTTGGAGGCACTTCCTGCAATTTTATATTTCTTGTTCCTGTTCCTGGTTCCTGAAAGTCCAAGATGGCTGGCTATGAAAGGTTTTGAAGACAAAGCCATTGACATTATGGCGGGTATGAGCACGAAAGAACAGGCTACTGAAGAGTTTAAGGAAATTAAAGTCAGTTTAGCCAACAGAGATAAAAGAGAAAAAGTCTCTGTTGCGGAGCTGTTCAAACCAGCAATGAAACTGGTTCTAACTATCGGTATTGTAATAGCCGTACTGCAGCAGATTACAGGTATCAACGCCGTATTCTTTTATGCTCCTATGATTTTCAAACAAACAGGAATAGGTACGGATGCTTCTTTTGCGCAGGCTATCATTGTTGGGTTAACAAACCTCCTGTTCACTGTAATTGCTATATTGTTTGTTGACAGGTTAGGCAGAAAGCCATTGCTCGCCTTTGGCGTGTCGGGCATTGTTATTTGTATGTTTCTATTGGCCTACAGCTTCAATACAGCTACCTATGAGCTATCTGACGAATCAGTAACAAACCTCAGTGAGATCGCTGATCTGGCAAAGATCAATCAGTTACAAGGTCAAACATTTATAAACGATATTGCCTTTAAAAATGCTCTTATACAAGTTTTAGGTGAGAGAATAGCCAGTGAGCATCAGGGTGAGATTATTGCTCAGGCAATAAGCATTAATCCATGGCTTGTACTAATAGGTTTAATTGGTTTTGTTGCTTCATTTGCCGTTTCTCTCGGTCCTGTTATGTGGATTCTTTTTTCTGAATTGTTCCCAAATCGTTTAAGAGGTTTGGCTATTTCATTTACCGGATTTGTAAACTCTGGAATAAGCTTTACCGTGCAATTCTTATTCCCGTGGGAGTTGGCGAATATAGGCAATGCAGGAACTTTTCTGATTTATGGAATTTTTGGTCTTGCCGGTTTGGTATTCATTTTAATTTTCCTGCCGGAAACAAAAGGAAAATCATTGGAAGAATTGGAAAAAATATTAATAAAATAATTTTATTTAAGACATGAAGAAAACAATTCTATTTGTTAGCATAGTATTACTAATGGTTGATTGTACATATATATTTAGAACCAGCAGGAAAAGCCCTGCAAAAGTTACTCTGGAACAAATTGATGGAAAATACCGACTGTTTGTTGATGGGGAAGAGTTTTATGTAAAAGGTGCAGGATGTGAATTTGGTAATATTGAAGCACTTGCTAAGCATGGGGCAAATTCTTTCCGAACCTGGAGAACAGAAAATGGGAAAAGTAGTGCTGAAGAAGTTTTGGACAGAGCATACGATGCCGGAGTTTTTGTATTGATGGGATTAGAAGTTGGCCGTGAACGACATGGCTATAATTACAACGATACAGTTTGGGTAAAGGAACAGTTTGATAGTTTAAAAAGTGAAGTATTAAAAATAAAAGATCATCCGGCATTGTTGGGATGGGCTATAGGCAATGAACTCAACCTGGGAGCCAGCAATCTAAAAATATTTGATGCCGTCAATGATCTTTCAAAGATGATTCATGAAGTGGATCCCAACCACGTAACAACTACTACTCTGGCCGGAATTGGTAAGAGAGAAGTAGATTATATTAAAGAACACTGCACAGATATTGATTTTTTATCCATACAGATGTATGCAGATATTGTAAACCTTCATAAAAGAATTGAAGATGCCGGGTGGGAGGGTCCTTATATGGTAACAGAATGGGGCGCAACAGGTCACTGGGAAGTTGCCAGAACAGAATGGGATGTGGCCATTGAACCAACAAGCCGGGAAAAGGCAATGTCTTTTATTGAGAGGTATAAAAAAGTTATTGAAACAGATTCGGTCAACTGCCTGGGATCGTATGTTTTTCTTTGGGGGCAGAAGCAGGAGCGCACGCCTACCTGGTATGGAATGTTCCTGGAATCTGGTGAGGAAATAGAGACAGTTGATGCCATGCATAAAATCTGGACAGGAGAGTGGCCTGAAAATCGTTGCCCAACCCTTGACTCCTTCGCATTGAATGGAAAGACTGCATACGATAATATTTATCTGAAAAAAGGGGAATCAATAATGGCCGAAGTTATGGCCAGAGATTTTGATAACGATGAGTTATCATACGAATGGGAGATCATTCCTGAAAGCACGGATCTGGGATTGGGAGGTGATGTTGAGGGCAGACCTGAAGCAGTATTTAAAACAGTTGATTCTAACCGTACTGAAATAAAGGCTCCTGAAATTGCAGGAGCTTACCGCCTGTTTGTGTATGTTTTAGATGGAAATAGACATGCAGCTACTGCTAATATTCCATTTTATATCAAAGAAGATTAATTAAATAAATTTTACAGAATAAAGCGGATTCGCCTTTTAAATACTATCGGATGAAAAATCAGAAAGGAATAGTCTTTTTAGTTTTTCTAATAAGTCTCTTTTTGCTTTCCTGCAAAAAGGATGGTTTAAAAGATTCTGATCAAATTATATATGAAAAAGTTGATAGTCTTCTTTCCGTTATGAGCACCGAAGAAAAGGTTGGTCAAATGCTAAACCTGGGTTTTCCGGCCTTACTTCAGGGCGATTTTTATTCCATGCGCGATACACTTATATTCGATACATCAAAGGTAAATCTACTGCTTGTAAAATATGGAGCAGGATGTATACAGAATTTGGGCAATTTTCCCTTAACACCTCAGGAATGGCGATATTACATTGGATACATTCAGGATATTGTTCAGGAAAAAACCAGATTGAAAATCCCCGTAATTTATGGTATTGATGCTGTTCATGGAGCCAATTATACAGCCGGCTCAGTAATGTTCCCACATCAAATAAATCTTGCTGCTACTTTCGAACCGGAATGGGCATATGAGGTAGCTGAAGTTACTGCCTATGAAGTAAAAGCGAGCACTACATTCTGGAATTATTCCCCTGTTTTGGATGTGGCCCGTCATCCGCTTTGGGGAAGGATGTATGAGACTTTTGGAGAAGATACATATGTAGTGCAGGAAATGGGCAGGGCAATGATTGCCGGTATGCAAGGCAATAATCCTTCAGCACAAAACAAAATATTGGCATGCGGAAAACATTTTCTTGGGTACGGAGCTTCATATAGTGGTAAGGATCGTTCTCCTGTAATTCTTCCGGAAGCAATAATCCGTCAGATTCATCTGCCACCTTTTCAAAAAGCCATTGATGAAGGTCTGCTATCTATAATGCTTGCCGCAGGAACTTTAAACGGAGTGCCTTCACATGCTGATCACTGGTTAATTACTCAGCTTTTAAAAGAAGAGTTGAGTTTCAAAGGAGTAGTTCTTGGTGACTGGGGAGAAATTGATAATCTTTATGCAGTTCATAAAGTTGCTTCTGATGAGCGTGAAGCGGTAAAAATAAGCGTTCTTGCCGGGATTGATATGTGTATGGAACCATATGATGAAAGTTTTGCAGTCCATTTGATTGATTTGGTGAATGATGGTGAAGTACCCGAATCAAGAGTTAATGATGCTGTGCGTCGTATCCTGTATCTCAAATACAAATCAGGTGTTTTTGAAGATCCTATGCTTAAAGATTATGATTATCCTGATTTTGCTTCAGAAGAATCGCATGTATTGAGCTTACAAGTTGCCAGAGAAAGTATTACCCTGTTAAAAAATGAAAAAGAAACTCTTCCCATATCAGAAGATCTTAAGGTATTAGTAACAGGTGTTTCTTCAAACTCTTTAAATTACCTGAATGGTGGATGGTCAAGAACATGGTCGGGTGAGGATACAAGCTATAATGATACTGAAAAACTAACCATTCTTAAGGCAATTCAAAAGGAAATTGGGTTGTCAAAGGTGTTTTTTTCTCAAGGTACAGATAATACTGAAGAAGTAGATATAGAGGAAGCAGTTAATAAAGCAACTCATGCTGATGTTATAATTGCATGCATAGGTGAGAAACCAGCTGCTGAAAAACCCAGTGATATTGAAGAACTTGATTTGCCAGACGCACAAATAAGCCTAATAAAAGAATTAGCAAAAACCGGCAAACCTATTGTTTTGGTAATGGTTCAGGGCCGTCCGAGAATTATTCGTGAAATTGAACCTTTGGTTGACGCTGTGCTAATGACATACTTACCGGGTAATGAAGGAGGAAGAGCAATCACCGATGTCTTGTACGGGAATTTTAATCCTTGTGGAAAACTACCTTATACCTATCCGCGATTCTCCGGTTCATTATGGACCTATGATCATACTCTGTCAGATGAGAGGGATATCCATTTTAAATTGAATGGATTCACTCCCCAATATGAATTTGGCTTTGGATTGAGTTACACAAAATTTGAATACAGTGAACCAAAAATAAGCGCTGACACTCTTCAGGTACATAAGGATTTGACTGTTGAAGTACAGATTTCGAACACTGGCAGCAAAGCAGGAAGAGAAGTTGTTCTATTGTTCATTTCAGATGAGGTAGCTTCAATTTCACCCAGTGTAAAACAACTTCGGAAATTTAAGAAAATAGAATTGCCTGCAGGACACACTCAAACAGTAAGTTTTACTATTGATATTCATGATTTAATGTTTGTAAACGGCGACAATGAATGGGTAGCTGAACCCGGTTATTACACAGTTTCTGTGGGAGATAAAGAAATCCGGTTTTATTTGGACAAGGACTAATTTTAACATCATTTTGCGTATATGAATAAAACCAGGAACTTGTTTATCGGAAATACAGCTTATAAAAGTGACAATCAGGATGTAAAGGGTGAAATTGCAGGCTTTGAAGGAGAAAAATTCTTTAAGATTAGCCATTTTAATAATATGCCTCCCTTTTTTATGACCCTGGTCGGGGCGGGCAATCATTGGTTGTTTATTTCCAGCAATGGAGCACTAACTGCCGGTCGCCGAGAATCAGAGAATGCACTCTTCCCTTATACTACTGATGATAAAATTACTGACAGCGCTGAAACAACAGGTAGTAAATCTATATTTCGAATACATCATGAAGGAAAGGATTACTTATGGGAACCATTCTCATTGCACTATGAGGGACTATATCAGGTGGAACGTAATATTTACAAAAGTGTATATGGTAACATCCTGGTATTCGAAGAAATAAATATTACGCTTGAAGTATCTTTTTCATACGAGTGGCAATTTAGCGATCTTTTTGGCTTTGTAAAAACATCCAGACTCAGGAACCTTAAAAAGAAAAATCAGGAGATTACTCTTCTGGATGGATTACAGAATATATTACCTTATGGAGTAGATGAAGGAATGCAATTGAAATATAGTACACTGATTGATGCATACAAGAAGAATGAATTGGATTCTTCATCCGGAATAGGTATTTATTATCTGAGTTCAATACCTACAGACAGGGCTGAACCGAGTGAGGGACTAAAGGCCACCACCATCTGGACTGCTGGGTTAGGCAATTCATTAAAACTATTATCTTCTGATCAATTACCAGCATTTCGCTCGGGAGCTGAATTAAGCCAGGAAGAAGATATCCGGGGTCGGAGGGGAGCGTATTTTGTTTCTAAGAAATTAGAACTTAAGGACAACAGTGAATTAATTTGGATAACAGTTGCTGAGTTGGAGCAAGACCAGGCTGCAATTCATAAATTAAAAAACGATTTAAAATCACCAACACAAATAACCAAAGAGGTTGCAGGTGATCTGGCCTTGGGAACAAAACGATTGGTTGAACTGGTTGCAATGGCAGATGGCATTCAATTGATAGAAGATGATCTCATATCGGCACGGCATTTTTCAAATGTGTTGTTTAATATAATGCGTGGCGGAATATTTCAAAAACATTATACCATCAATCGAACTGATCTGATCGAATACGTCCGTCATTTCAATGAAAAAATTACCGGGCTGTGTCAGGATAAATTGTTTTTTCCTTTGCCTGAAGAGATTGAGCATTGTGAGTTGATTCATCTTGCAGAAGAAACTGAAAATGCAGATCTGCTAAGATTATGTTATGAATATTTGCCTCTTACATTTGGCAGGAGACATGGAGATCCAAGTCGCCCCTGGAACCGATTTTATATTCAAAACCTTAATTCAGATGGTAGTCGTTGTATAGATTACCAGGGGAATTGGCGTGATATTTTCCAGAATTGGGAAGCTCTTGCTTACAGTTTTCCTGAATTCACGGAAGGAATGATTTGCCGTTTCCTGAATGCTTCTACAGCCGATGGTTATAATCCATACCGTATTACAAAGGATGGAATAGACTGGGAGGTAATTGACCTCGATGATCCTTGGTCAAACATTGGATATTGGGGTGATCATCAAATCATCTATTTGCTTAGATTGTTAGAAATATCAGAAGATTTTTATCCGGGTAAGCTTGTAAAATGGCTGACAGAGGAACGATTTGTGTATGCCAATGTACCCTATCGGATCAAAAATTATCCGGAAAAGTTGGAAAATCCGCGTGATACAATCTGGTTTGACCCGGAAGAAGCTGATAGAATAACTCAACAAGTAAAACAATACGGGGCAGATGGAAAACTTCTATGGCATAATGAGGAACCCTATAAAGTCAACATGACAGAAAAACTTCTGGTACCTCTCCTGGCTAAGCTCTCAAATTTTGTTACAGATGGTGGTATCTGGCTTTGCACACAACGACCTGAATGGAATGATGCCAACAATGCTTTGGTGGGTAGTGGTTTGTCTATGGTAACACTTTATCATCTCCACAGACACATTTCTTTTCTTCAAAGACTGTTCAATAAGAGTGAAACAGATACCATTAACATTTCTGAAGAAGTAGAACGATGGATGAAAGATATTTATCAGGCATTTTCTGACAATCAGATAATCCTAAAGAAAGCAACTAACCCTTCCTTGCGGAGGAATTTGCTCGATGTTTTGGGAAATGCAGTGGATAATTACCAGCAAATGATTTATGAAAAAGGATTCTGCGGAAAGAAAAGACAGGTGAAAGTAGGTGAATTGTTGAGTCTTCTGTCTCTTGTAATGCAATACATTAATGTCTCCATCACTCGCAATCAGCGGGAAGATAAACTCTTCCATGCATATAATTTAATGAAAATAGAACAGGATGGTGAAATTTCCATTGTGAATTTGTACGAAATGCTTGAAGGTCAGGTAGCTATACTGAATAGTGGTTTTCTTAACGGAACACAAGTTTTGGAAGTTCTTAATGCATTGAAAAATAGCACTTTGTATCGTACTGACCAGAAAAGTTATACCTTGTATCCAAATCGCAGCTTGCCACACTTTCTTGAGAAGAACCAGCTTACATCTGCTGAAATTTCTTCATTTGCATTGATTAATAACTGTCTGGATCAGGAAGATTACAGAGTAATTAAACCTATAGGTAATGGATTCTATCAGTTCAATGGCAGTTTTAAGAATAGCAAGGACCTGAATCAAATGCTTGAAGAACTGAAACACCAATATGATCCTCAAATTATCGATCAAGAAAGAAAATCATTAATACTACTATTCGAGGAAAGCTTTGATCATCATTCTTTCACAGGACGCTCAGGCACATTTTTTAAGTACGAAGGCCTGGGAAGTATATACTGGCATATGGTTGCAAAGCTGGCATTGGAAATTCAGGAAGCATATTTTAAAGCCATTGATAATGGTGAATCAAAGTCTGTTTGTGAGCAGTTAGCAAGTTTCTACCGTGAAACCAAAGAAGGACTTGGAGTGCATAAGAAGCCAGAAATTTATGGAGCCTTTCCTACAGACCCATATTCTCATACACCCCAACATTCCGGAGTGCAACAACCCGGTATGACAGGACAGGTAAAAGAAGATATTCTATCACGGTGGGGCGAGCTTGGTATTCAGATAAGAAATGGACAAATCACTTTTGCACCTTCACTTTTACAAAAAAAGGAATTCTTAACTGTTTCTCGAACTTTTACATACTTAGCTATTGATGGAAATACAAAGGAAATACTGATTTCTGATAAAGCGATTGCTTTTACTTTTTGTCAGGTGCCGATTATCTTTCAGCCAGGTGAAAATGATCAAATACTTAGTTATTATAGAGATGGCAGCTCATCCAAAATAAGTAAACTTATGCTTTCATCAGAGATTTCAGCTGAAATATTCAAGAGGTCAGGTAAAGTAGAAAGGATTGAAGTCCTTTTTTGCATCTTTTCTTGAAAAAACAAGTTTAGATTTTACACGTAACATATATAAAAAGAAGTTGCGGTTGATTTTAGTAGTGTTAAGAATAAGGTAGTAATCAAAAGACCTGAGCCATTACGAGCTCAGATCTTCTTTTTCTTTCCTTACTTTCAATTCGGCTTCAACTTCTTTCATTTTATCCGTTGTAAGGGGATAGAGCAAAACTACAAGTATAGCAATGATGATAAAGACAACAGGCACAAAACTATTCACTAATTTTATACCCTGCAATGCGCGATCACTTTGTTCGATTACTTCTGTGATTGAATCATCTTTTCCAATATAATTAAAAATGTTCAAGACAATAATAGTGATAGCTCCAGCGACACCTCCACCGAATTTCATTGCAAATGTTCCTGCGGAGAATACGAGTCCTGTTGCTCGTCTGTTCTTCTTGTATTCAGAGTAATCTGCTGCATCACCAAGCATTGCGAAAAAAAGAATTGGCATAATACCAGCTGCGAGTTCGGCCAGAGTTCCCAACACAAACATTCCAGTTACATTGGTTGAGTTCAGAAAATAGATAAATGATGTAAATAAGCCTGATATTGCCATTACTATAATAAATAATCTTTTTTTTCCAAAGAAATTGGTAAGTGGGGTTGCAATGAAAGATGACAGTATAGATGCTCCTATTACTGCACCGAAGAAATAACCTATAAGCTTATCGTCTCCGCCAATATACCATTTGAAATAGAATGGCGCTGCTCCTTGTCGTATTGAGTTATAAGTTACCCATAGAAATCCAACAATTAACATAATAATCCAGGGACGATTCTTTATAAGATCATTAAAATCTTCTTTTATGTTTGTTCGTTGAGCTTTAGGCGGTTTGATTCTTTCTCTTGTTGAAGCAAAGGCAATCAAAGAAAAAATAACCAACAGTACAGCAAGAATATAGAAGGTGTACTGATAACCTTGAGAATCATTACCTTTTCCGAGGTAATTGACCAACACCGGAATGAAAATAAGGGATATTCCTCCTCCCAGATAGGCACCAAAAAATCTGAAAGATGAAACATTGGTACGTTCTAATATATTTCCCGTCATAACACCTGTTAGTGATGAATAGGGTACATTATTGGCGGTGTAAGCAAGCGTCAGGAAAATATACGTTACATAAGCCCATATAAGTTTTCCGGTTATATTAAAACCAGGTGTTGTAAATGTTAAAGCTAATAATATACCAAAAGGTACTGCAGTCCATAAAAGGTAGGGTCGGAATTTTCCCCATCTTGTTTCTGTCCGGTCAGCAATAGTACCCATGATTACATCGGTTACACCATCAAACAAACGAGTAATCAATAGCAACACTGCCACAGTGGCACCAGGAAGACCAAAGGTGTCAACATAAAAAATAGGCAGAAATGCCATGAGTGGCCTCCAGGCCAGGTTGGCTGCAGTATCACCTAAAGAATACCCGAATTTTTCCCAAAATCTCAGTTTCCCGAATTTTTGATTGTCCATGGTTATTGTATTTGTAATTATTATTTCATCTATATAAGCAAAACTCCTCACTTACCCTTAACGACAAGTGAAAAAACTTATACCAAAGGGGCATAAAAATAAGTCTTTTTTTAAGAAGGAAAAGAAAAGGCGCCGAAATTACGGCGCCTTCATGTCTTATCGAATACAAACCAGTTTTTGATGCTTTATATCGTCACCGTTGATAATAATAATATACAGTCCCGGTGAAATTGATTTATCTGTTGGTTCGCTATAAATAGTATTCGTTTCGGCAGAATATGTTCCACGATACAGATCCATCATTTTTCTTCCGGAAAGATCAAGTAGCTCTATCTGTAATTTACCTTCCGTATCAGATGTAAATTCAATAATCAGTCTATCACCTTTGTTTACAGGGTTTGGATAGATATTGAAGTGATTTACGTTAAGATCAATGGATAGGATTGCTTCCGGTATGGTATTTCCCTCATCAAACCTGAACCAGTTAAGATTGAATGGGGGCACCAGTGTTCTTATTCTGAATTGCTGAAGTCCTTCTTCCAGTGTCACCAGACCGTATATGTTGGTCCACGTTTGCCATCCTCCGGTTGAAGTCACAACCCCTGTATCAATAGGGCTATCAGGCAAAACAGATAATTCAAATTGTGCTTCCTGAAAGTCTGTTGCAACCCGGTATGTTATTGTATACAAACCTGAGGCAGTAACATCAACGTAATAATCAATGTAGTCTCCGATATCAGCATAACCAAGATTCAATCCACCTCCGTCATCACTGCAATTCTCAAATATATATCCGGCATTTTGCAGATAATCTTCTGCTTCAATATGTCCGGGAATAGTATGAGGTGCCATGGTTGTGTTGGTGAACTTTACAGGACCAAAAGGTTCAACAGGCACAAATTCGGTCGATAATAACCTTGATCCGGTATACCAGATATTCAAATTTGTATCGCCTGTAAGTACTGCACTTTCCAGTTCAAGTGTAATACGTTCAGCGATCAGATCATGCAACCAGGCATCCACAACAAGAACAGGAGCATTATCATTTCCTGTAAAAACAAACTCTTCGAAATGGACTGAGGTGTCTGCTATGGCCTTTGAGAAAAGGAGATCGATAAATGATCCGCCCGGATCAAGCAGAATATCTACCAATGCCGGTGGTGTCGGGTAGAGATTTCTTACCGGCAGACTATCAAATTTCTTTAATTTTCCATTATCTGTTGAACCGTAAATACTGCCGCTATAATTTACCCTTAATGTGTCATTGTATTTTAATTTTGTATCTGTCGAGAGAACGATAGACATCGAATCCAAATCATAAAGACCGGCAAAACTAAGAGGTATGCTACTATCGGAACTGAATAAGGTGAAATT
>DAOUOU010000207.1 GCA_030626465.1 Bacteroidales bacterium | reverse complement strand
TCAGTTTCTTCCGAAAATTTTGCTCGTGTAGCCATTACAACGACCGGCGAATACAATATTGATGGAATTCTCCAGGAAGTGAAAAATGCTGTCGATGGCATTAGTTCATTTCCTGTCGATGCTGAAAAACCAATTGTTTACAAACAACGGAATACAACACCAGCGGTTTATTTAGGAATGGCCTCTGAAGGGGTTGACTTACTGACCCTGAAGAAATACGCCATGCAGGTAGAAGATGATTTCAGAGCTACGGGTTTTATTACCCAGTTGAATATCTCAGGTTATCCGGCGCTTGAAATTTCTGTTGAGATTAGTGAGCAAAACAGGTTACGTTACAATATTTCGTTTGATGAAATAGTAAGAGCAATAGCTTTAAATAATACGGATATTTCTGCGGGTCAGATCAAATCTGAAGATGAAGAAATACTTATTCGTTCACGCAGAAGAAGTATTGATCCGAATGAAATTGCTGAAATTATCGTGCGTGCAAATCAGGATGGAAGTTTTATCAGGGTACGTGATGTTGCCGATGTGCAATTGAAATTTGCAGATGTGCCGAGTAAGGGACTGTTGAATGGCAATCGTGCGGTCGGATTTTTTATTCAGAAGCTGGCCATTGAAGATCTTAAGGAAATATCAGTATTTGTCAACGAGTATGTGGATAACTTTAATCGTGAGAACAATGCGGTAGTATTGCATGTTACCTTTGATTTTCTTACAATGCTGAGAGCCAGGTTGAACCTTCTGACAAAAAATGGATTAATAGGTATATTTCTGGTATTGGTGACATTGGGATTCTTTCTTAGCCTGCGCGTATCTTTCTGGGTGGCTTTTGGCATCCCATTCTCTTTTCTGGGCATGTTTATGATCGGGAACATGTACGGCATTACAATCAATATGATATCCTTGTTTGGAATGATTCTGGTAGTAGGAATACTTGTTGATGATGGAATTGTAATCGCTGAAAATATATACAGTCATTTTGAGAAAGGGAAATCACCAAGACAGGCAGCCCTCGACGGAAGTCTGGAAGTATTGCCCGCCGTACTTACTTCTGTTATAACTACAATAGTAGCATTTTCTCCTTTACTGGTAATAAAGGAAGGTGGGATGGAATTCATGTTTGAGATGGCCTTCGTGGTTACTATGAGTCTGCTATTCTCACTGGTAGAAGCCTTTTTTGTTCTTCCAGGTCATTTGGGACATGATTATATTTTACGTTCAAAAACTGAAGGCAAAAGAGGGATGAGTGTGCGAAGCAGACTTGATAAAATAATTGTCTATTTACGCGATAATATATACGGCAGGATATTACGATGGATTATACGCTGGAGATGGTACGTGGCAAGCGCAATACCTATTGGGTTATTTACTTTGACTTTTGGTCTTTTTGGAGGAGGGCTTATAAAGTTGACTTTCTTTCCGGTAATTCCATTTGATTTTTTTACCGTTGATATTGCATTTACCCCGGGTTCAGGAGAAAAACAAACATGGGATTACCTCATGCGATTCGACTCTCTGATCTGGGAAGTAAACAAAGAGTTAGTGGCTGAATATGGAAAATCATTCAGTAAAAATGAAAAAGATTCTGAAACAATAATTAGATACACATTCCCTGGTTTAGGAAGTGCATTCGATAGGGTAGAAAATGGGGCTCATGCAGGAAATATTTTCGTACAACCACGCGACCTTGATAAATTTGGTATTTCAAGTTTTGTTGTCGCAGAAAGAATTCGTCAGAAGATTGGTCCGGTACCTGAAGCTGAAAAGTTCAGAGTAGGAGGCGGAAACCGGTTTGGGAAACCAGTTTCAATTAGTCTGCTTGGAAAAGACTTTGAGGAACTGGAGCAGGCAGAAACATTTCTCCTGGAAGGAATGCAGAGAATGGAGGAATTGACAAGTGTTGTTAAAACCAATGCAGCTGGTAAACGCGAAGTACAATTACAACTCAAGCCAAAAGCATATTTTTTAGGCCTAAATCATGCCAGTATAAGCAATCAGGTAAGACAGGGATTTTTTGGTGGTCAGGCACAAAGATTACAGGAAGGCAAGGATGAAATAAGAGTATGGGTAAGGTATCCAAAATCTGACAGAATGAATATCGGGCAAATGGAAAACATGAAGATAAAAACACCTTTGGGAGAATATCCTCTGAGCGAACTTGCTTCCTATGAAATAAAAAGAGGTCCGGTAAATATTAACCGTTTTAATATGTCACGCGAGGTGCGTATTGAAGCCGATCTTACTGATCCTTATGCACCGGTACCGCCTATATTAGACTATATTACTAAAAATATTTTGACACAACTTAAGGCTCACTATCCGGGGATACGGATTGAATACCAGGGACAACAAAGAAGAAGCAGCGAATCAATGGCTGAATTAATGAAATGGTATGTACTTGCTTTGGCTGTTATCGTTTTGATCATTATGTTGCATTTTCGATCACTTTCTCAATCTTTCATAATTATTCTAATGATTCCGCTTGCATGGATGGGAGCATCATGGGGTCATGGAATTGAAGGCATTCCGGTTTCAATATTGAGTGCATGGGGTATGGTAGCTCTTTCGGGTGTTATTATTAATGATGCGGTAATTTTTCTTTCAAAATTCAATTTGAATATGCAGGAAGGGATGAAATTCAGGGATGCATTGTATAATGCCGGCATCTCAAGATTTCGGCCTATTTTACTGACAACAATAACCACAACGGCGGGTCTGTATCCAATCATACTTCAAAAAAGCTTTCAGGCCCAATTTTTGCGTCCAATGGCAGTATCACTGGCATATGGGGTCTTGATCGGAACGGGATTTATTTTACTGTTCTTTCCTGCGCTTATAATGTTTCTAAATGATGTTCGCATTGCATGGCAATGGTTATGGACAGGAAAGCGCCCCTCCCGGGAAGAAGTACAGATTGCTATTAAACATATGAAAACTGAAAAAGAAATTAAGTTATGAGGGTGATACTTTTTTTAAGCTGCATCTTTACAATCATTATCTCAAACGCCCAGGATACACTTACCCTGCAGCAGGCAATCGAAAAAGGATTAGAAAATAATTATCAGATTCGAATCTCATACAAACAAGTCGAGATCGACAGGAACAATAATACATGGGGTGCAGCAGGCCGTTATCCCTCTATTTCATTTTTGGTAACTGCAAACGCTGTTGCCGACAGGTATGTCGATCCGACATTGCTATTGCTTGCCCAGGATAATTTAAATGATTCCGTCAATGTGAACACTCAGCAAAGTCTGAACATTACTCCTACGGTTAATCTAAACTGGGTACTTTTTAATGGACTGGCAGTAAATATTAATAAAGCAAGGCTTGCTTATTTTGAACAACTTTCTGAGGGGAGTACAACAATAATCGTCGAAAATACACTCCAAAGTATTCTATTGGCCTATCATTTTGTTCTTCTGCAAAAAGAAGCCCTCGACGTTCTCAACGAAGTCAAAAACCTTTCTCGCGACAGATACAACTATGTACGTATAAGGAAAGAATATGGGAGCGCAGTTACTTTTGATGTTTTGCAGGCACAGAATAATTACCTCGCAGATTCTGCTAATGCTTTAAGACAGGAAATTAATTTTCGCAATGCTATCAGAAACCTGAATCTTGTGTTGGCCGAACCTGTGGATAAGAATTATGTACTGATTGAGGAAATGATTGAATTTGATCAGGTGTTTGCACTGGGCGACATGATCATCAAACTGGAAAGCAGCAATAGGACCTTACAGAATCAATACATTAACCAGGAAATACTTAAAAAGAATGTAAGCCTTAGTAAATCAGAACTATATCCCATGGTTTCCCTTACAGCCGGATTTGGGCATACATATACAGGTCTATACGGTGACTTTGAAAATTATTACTGGGACCATAACGGATACCGGGCCAATGCCGGCCTTACTCTTAGCTATACTCTTTCTAATGGCGGAAATGTTCGTCGGGCCATACAAAATGCAAGAATTCAACAAGAGATTGGAGAGCTGAGGATTGATGAAATGAGACAAGCGCTATATAACCAGCTGTTCAATTCAAATGAACAGTACAACATTAAAAGGCAATTGTTGCATGTAGCCGATGTTGGTATCGAAAGCGCCAAGCTTAATATGCAGATTGCAGAAGAAAAGTACAAATCCGGAGCTATTAATTCTTTCAACTATCGCGACATTCAGCTTGTATACCTTAATGCAGCACGGGATCAGCTACAGGCTAAATACAATCTTATAGAATCATATACCGAATTATTGAGACTAACCGGGGGAATAATAACTGAATACGAATAACCCATTACTGTATCTCTGAT
>DAOUOU010000039.1 GCA_030626465.1 Bacteroidales bacterium | reverse complement strand
CACAGCACCTTTAGGCGGTTTAAAGCCCCCTCCTGTAAGGCGACCTTAGTGGGTCGGTTCCACTATCTCAATTACAGCATGCAATGAACTTATTGCCGCTCACTGCTTCTCGGCACACGCATGACCAGTTGTTCTGCAAACCGGCCAAACATGGTGGAGTTGTGGCCTGGCACCAGGATTACAGCTATTGGACAAGAACCACACCAATGCAGCATCTAACCTGTTGGGTGGGTTTGGATGATGCAACAAAAGATAACGGTTGTTTAAACTACATACCCAAAAGTCATAAATGGGAACTGCTGGATAAAATCAATCTTGCCGGTGACATGGATAGCCTGAAAGATCTCCTGAATGATTCTCAAAGGAAAGAATATGAAAACAAGATAGAAGTAGAAATGCCGAAGGGTTATGCAACTTTCCATCATCCGTTGATGGTACATGGTTCATACGAAAACCGTTCCGAGATATCAAGAAGGGCATTTGTTTTGAATGTTTTCGCTGATGGCACACTCTCTGATTCAGATGACGAAATTTTAGCTGGTGTACCAAAGATAGCAAAAGGCAGAAAGATGGAAGGTCAGTTTTTTCCCGTCCTTTTTGATGTGGATAGGCTGAAATAATCTGCCTAATACCTTAGTGCTACCAAAAAACTGTATAAAGAACAGCCAATATAATTAGGATAATATATGCACTAATGTTAAACTTTTTGCCTGTTAAAAATGTTTCTTTTAATAGAGGAATTGCTTTTTCATCATCATCTCCTTTTCCGGTACTCAGAGATACTCCAATAATTGTTACGATAGTAAGGATTAAGGTATAAAAAGCTCTGTCCACAAAGGGCATTTCAATGGGAAGAAATTTAAGTGACAGGGCAATGGGGATTGATACTATTACTCCTGAAATTGCACCCTTTACATTTGTTTTTTTCCAGAACAATCCCATTAAGAATACCCCAAGTATTCCCGGACTGACAATTGTGGTATACTCTTGTATATACTGAAACATCTGGGGAACAGTACCTAATTTGTTAGCCAGCGATGTGGCAATAATCAGGGCAATCAGAACTGTGATCCTTCCAATCTTTACCAGTTGCCTTTCATCGGCCTTTCTGTTGATATAAGGTTTATAAATATCCATAGTAAAGATGGTTGAGGTGGAGTTCAACATGGAAGCAAGTGAAGAAACTATAGCCGCTGAAAGAGCAGCCACAACCAGCCCCTTTAAACCTACAGGAATGAAAGTACCGATTAACCATGGATAGGCTTTGTCGTAATTGATTCCATTGCTATTTTGAAATGCTGCCTGTGCTCCTTCAATATTCTGGGAGAACATGACATAAGCAATAATACCTGGAATAACAACAATAAGTGGCACTATAATTTTCAGGAATCCTGCGAAAGCCAATCCTCTCTGGGCTTCACGCAACGATTTTGCTGCAAGTGCTCTTTGAATAATGTACTGATTGAAGCCCCAGTAATACAGGTTTGCTACCCATAAACCACCTATTAACATTGATATTCCTGGAAGGTTTTTAAATTCAGGATTATTCTTGTCCAGGATCATATGGAATTTGTCCGCCGCTACATCATAAATATGTGCTAGTCCTTTGAAAGCATTTGCTTCTGGTGTAACATTCCTTAAAGCAATGACGGTTGTGACAACGCCTCCGACAACCAACAGAACCACCTGAACAACATCTGTCCATGCCACGGCTGATAAACCTCCCCAGATTGAATATGCAACAGCGAACAGAGCTAAACCAATCATGAATGCTACAATTGAGCTTCCATCTCCGGTTCCAATGATGGTGTCAAGTGCTTTTCCTCCTAGATACAAAACAGAAGTAAGGTTTACGAAAATATAAAGTGCAATCCAAAATACTGCAAGTATGGTTTTAAGGCTTGTATTAAACCGTTTCTCGATAAATTCAGGAATAGTATACAATCCCTGTTTAATAAAGATGGGAAGGAAATACTTGGCAACAATAATAAGTGTAATTGCCGCCATCCATTCATAGGAGGCAATGGCAAGACCTACGGCAAATCCGGATCCCGACATACCAATAAATTGTTCAGCAGATATATTTGCAGCTATCAGTGATGCTCCAATAGCCCACCAGGGTAATGATTTGCTGGCCAGAAAATAATCTTCAGAAGTTTTTTCTTTTCCTTTTGATCGAGAGACCCACAGTCCTAAACTGACAATTAGTGCTGCATATAATCCGAAAATGATATAATCAAGAAGTTGAAAATTGGTGTTCATAGTATTCTGAATGAGGTTAATTCGTTAGTGCAGTATGACCAGCAAAGTCAGGTAGAAATGGAGAGGTTTTTTCAGTTTTTTAAACTCAATGGCTTTTGTAAACTTGTTTTGCAGATCTTCCATAATTATTAGGTTTTAAAATTTGGCTGATTCTGTGCAACATTTATAAACGTAAGAATATTTTCCATAGAGGTATCGCTTTCCACTGAATGAGAGGGAGAGAAAATATAGCCACCCTCCTTGCCTAATTCAAGTAGATGTTCTGATTCTTTACGTACATCCTCAGGAGTTCCAAATGGTAATGTTTTTTGCATGGATAAACCACCATGGAATGCCAGTTTGCCTCTGTACACTGACAGAATTTCATCGACATCCATAACTTCCGGCTGGAAAGGATTGAAACAGTTCAACCCGGTATCAATTAATAAAGGAAACAATTCATCAACATCTCCACAGCTATGAATCATCACATATTTGCCTGCATCACGAACACGCTTATACATTCTTTTTAATTGTGGATATATAAATTCTTTCCAGATATCAATACCCATAATTAGGCCTGATTGCTGCCCCCAGTCGTCGCCAAAGTAAACTGCATCGATGTCGTACTCCAGTGCTTTATCCACCATAGCAATATTGTAGTCGGCAATTCTCTCCATCAATTGATGCACGAAGTCAGGATTTATCATAAAGTCCATCAACAAATTCTCCATACCCCGCATTGACCAGGCACGTTCATAAAGTGAAAACCCAATCTGAAAAACCCGGAACAGATCTGGCTTCTTTTCAATTTCTGGCTCGATGTTAGCATAAAAACGGGGATCATGCGGATCAGGAAAAAATACATTTTCCATTGAAGGCTCTTGAATTAGACTTTCCACCGGATTCCCGATATCTTTATCAATAGTTCTGTCCCAAACAACTTTAAACACATCCTTAAACATATCTGGTTCAATTTCCTCAAAGAAACCTATGTCGCTACCCAGGTTTAAGATATGGTTTCCTAGGGGAATGTCTAAATCTTCAACCTTGTAATGTTTTTGAAGCTCCTGCAAAGGTTCAAGAGTAAATTTAAATGACCAGGGTACGTAAGGTGGCTTTTTACCATCGAGCACCATTTTTATTAAATCTCTCTTAGTCATTAAATTGTTCTTTTATTTAGCAATCCATTTACTTAAATATTCTTTTATTCCCGTAAAGCAAAAATATGAATTTGCTATGGCTATTAGTTTCATTATATTGATTTTTGTTTAGTTATATTTGCATTTCAAATCGAAGTGGCAAAATATGAGAATGATTCCAAAAATTGAGCGAATAACTAAAAAACCTACAGAATCATTCTATGTTGGTCAGTATAGTAATAAATGGTTTGAACGTACATGGCATTACCACCCTGAATATGAATTGTTGCTGATAACTAAGGGTTATGGCACAAGAGTTATTGGAGATAATCAAAGTGCATTTAAAGAGGGTGATTTAGTACTTATTGGAGGAAACATACATCACGCCTGGTTTTCTGATCCATCCTTCTTCAATGAAGAAAATCCAGGTATCTGCGAGTCGGTATTTGTTCAGTTTAACAGATCGATTTTCGGCAATACCTTTGTGAATCTACCCGAAATGAAAAATATAGATACAGTGCTACATAAAGCTGAACATGGACTACAATTACTTACAGAAGGTAATTCAGACATTGTTCAATGCATGTTAGAGCTACCTAAGTTAAAAGGTCTTAGCAAATTATTGCAGTTAATTGCCATACTCGATCTGTTTCAACGAGATAATTACAGGACAATATTATCAAGGGATAACACCTCGAATGCATTTATTACAAAATCGGATCGGATAAAGAAGGCGCATGAATTTGTTATGAATAATTACATGCATAATATCAAGGTAAATGATGTTGCCAGCTTGGTTGAAATGAATGTGAGTTCATTTTGTCGATTCTTTAAAAAAATAACACAACGTACATTCTCTCAGTATCTGAAGGAAATTCGTATTGATTTTGCACAACAATTGCTAATTAATACCAATCTACCTTCAAATAAAATAGGCTATGAATGTGGATTTAGTTCTATAGTCTATTTTAACCAATGCTTTAAAGGCATAAGTAATATGCCACCATTAGAATATCGCGCAATCTTTAAAGCTGTCTGAATTCCATTTACCCCCTGTGAATTATCAAATGCGCACTCCATTATCAAACACAGCCCTTTTATGTAGCCAAATACGAAGGGCTGATCGGGAAAATTCTTGATAAGTTTGATATACAATTTATTGCATCAGAATAATTTATTTGAACACGATGAAAAGCATTATTAGGTTTTTATTATTAGGACTTGTATTAGTTCATTGGGGATGTACTTGTGACACACATAATCCGGGAAAGTTTGATGCTAGTATATATAGTGAACAGGATTTTGATCAACTGGGCATCACCAACAAGGAATATCTGAGTGCCGCTTCAAAAAGAGCTTTGCAGTGGGAAGATGTGGGCAATGAATGGTTTATTGAATTTGAGGTTTTTGATTTAAAGGGCGATCTGGCTTACGAAGAGGGAATAGTAAGAAGGGATCCCAGTTCAGTATTAAAAATCAACGGGAATTATTTTGTCTGGTATTCTAGAAGTACAGGTCCTACCCAGGGTTTTGCCGGAGATATAGAAAATGAAAAAGTATTTCCGTGGGATAGATGTGATATTTGGTATGCAACATCAGAAGATGGGTTGACCTGGAAAGAAGAAAAACTTGCAGTACCCAGAGGGCCAAAAGGTGCTTACGATGACCGATCGGTATTTACAGTAGAAGTGATGGAATGGGATGGAATGTATTATCTTGTTTATCAAACTGTCAAATCTCCATACAATGTTCGTGTCAAGAATCAGGTTGGACTGGCCTGGTCTGATTCCCCGTATGGGCCATGGACTAAGTCGGAGAAACCCATATTAAGTCCGGCTGACAATGGAATCTGGAAGGGGGATGATGACAACCGTTTTAATGTGGAAAAAAAAGGTGATTTCGATAGTCATAAGTTACATGATCCATGTATCATACCATATAAGGGGAAATTTTATCTGTACTACAAGGGAGAGCAAATGGGAGAAGAGATAACATTTGGTGGTCGTCAGATAAGGCATGGAGTTGCAATTGCTGACAATCCCAATGGTCCTTATGTGAAATCACCTTTTAATCCTATCAGCAACAGTGGACATGAAATTTGTGTCTGGCCATACAACGGTGGAATAGCTTCATTAATCACAACTGACGGACCTGAAAAAAACACCATTCAATGGTCCCCGGATGGAATTAACTTTAGTATAAAATCAGTAATTAAGGGTGCCCCTCATGCAATCGGATTGAACCGCTCAGCAGATATTGATGCTGAACCCACAGAAATTCTTCGATGGGGATTGACTCATAAGTATATGAATAACGACTATCAGTATATTCGCGGCTTCAGATCGTGGCGGGTAACAACACATGTAGCTATAGGCGAGAATTCAAAATCAGAATAGTAATTGTTTTTAATGGTTGGTTAGGGAATGGACTTTCTTTTGGGATAGTCCATTTTTTTTGGAAAATTAGAAGCTACTTGGCTTCAGCCTTCCTGTTATCCTCATATTCAGCTCCAAGGATGGTCTCCAAAGCAGCCTTCATTTCAATAAGCATTTCTGGATACTTCTCTGCGACATTTACTGATTCATCAGGATCAGTCCTGAGATTATAGAGTTTGTCTTCAGGTGAAATACCGCTTTCGATTTTTTTTGTGTTTTCTATCCAATCATTGTCTTTATCACTGCCGGGAATGTATTTCCATTCTCCCTTTCGTAAGCCAAGTACATAACTTTCCTCAAGCATAATATCTCTGCCTGTTTCAGACAAACCTAACCATGCATCCAGATGATCTTTACTATCTGAATGTTCAACAGGTACATTGATAAGTGAAGAAAGAGAGGCTAATAAATCAACCTGGGTTAGCAATGCATCACTCTCTCCCGGAATAATTTTTCCGGGCCAATAACTAATAGTTGGCACCCTAGTTCCGGCTTCAAAGGAACTATATTTTCCTCCTCTGAAAGGACCGGACGGTTTATGATCCCCGAGCATTTCCACACAATTATCTGAGTATCCATCATTAAGTACAGGACCATTATCGCTGCTGAAGATGATTAAGGTTTTTTGGTGAATATTAAGCATTTCGAGATACTTGACTATTTCACCTGTACACCAATCCATTTGTGCTATTACATCACCGCGAGGCCCCATAGTGCTTGAACCAACAAATTGTTCATTAGGTATCCGGGGGACGTGAATATCATGGAATGAAAAATACAGAAAGAATGGATTTTTCTTGTTTTTCTCAATGAATATTTTAGCCTTCTCGGTTAAAACAAATGGAAAGTCTTCATCTTTCCATAGTGCAGTTTTGCCACCTGCCATAAAACCAATTCGGCTAATACCATTAGTAATTGTGTTGCTATGTTGTCTATCTGCCGGTTGTTTAAGTAATTCCGGATAACTTAATCCTGTTGGTCTATCTCCAATTTTTGATATATAACTCACCTCAATTGGATCTTCCGGATCGAGACCCACAACATGATAATCTTCTATATATACAGTAGGTACTCTGTCGCCTGTTGCCGGAATGAGAAAACTATAGTCGAAGCCTATTTCTCTCGGACCAGGTTTTATAGAATCATTCCAGTTAATACACCCATCACCTAATCCTAAATGCCATTTGCCAATCACTGCGGTAGTATAGCCTGCTTTTGAGAAAAGGGAAGGTAAGGTTTGTGAGCCTGGTTCAATAATCAATGATGCATCACCTTTTAATACTACTGCTTTGTTGCGAAATGCAAATGTTCCGGTTAATAATGAATATCTTGAGGGTGTACAGGTGGAGGAAGGACTATGTGCATCGGAAAATTTTACTCCTCCGGCAGCTAGGGCATCTATGTTTGGTGTTTTAACTCCGGTGGCACCATAACAACCAACATCGCCATAACCCAGATCATCAACATAGATAATAATTACATTGGGTTTAATCTGTTCGGAGTTATCTGAACACCGGCTTACTAATAAGGCAACGAATATTGTTAAGCATAGGGTGATTCTTTGCATAATTTTTTGTTTGTTTTCAGATTTAATAATCCTGTAAATTCAAGTAAAAATTCAATTCTCTAATCAGTAGTACAACATAAATATAAATTTAACAGAGTAAAACAGCTATAATAAAAAGAGGATTCCAGTAAAACTGAAATCCTCTCCTCCACATAAATTATTGTCTCTAAACCTTACTATGAAAGACAATTTTCATCAACTATCTAATACTTGTTTAATTTCTGTACGTGAACTCCGGTTTCACCTGTAATTTTAAGCAGGTATGTTCCGGCAGGTAATGTTTCAATAGATATAGTCATGTTTTCGCTGGCATTGAAACTAGACCTTAACTGCTGAGATCCTAATATGCTGATTACCTCAACTTCATATTTGCCGGTTTCAAGTCCGGAAATATTTATTTCACTATTTGCCGGATTTGGATAAATACTTACACCTTCCAGGTCAAGACCATTAATGGCTGTTGCATCAGAAACTGTAACTGCACATTCTGCAGTATGTCCCATACTGTTTGTAGTAACAGTAATCGTTGCTGTTCCCACACTTACACCAGTAACAACACCATTTTCATCAACAGTTGCAGCAAAATCATCGCTGGAACTCCAGCCTACAGTTTTATCTTCTGCATTTTCCGGCATAACTGTAGCTACAAGGGTTACAGACTCACCAATAGATAAAGTAACTTCTGTCTGATCAAGGCTTACACCTGTAGCACGAAGGTCCATAACAATTACCAGCGACGTATCTGTCACGCTATTGGTATTGGTTGTAACAACAATTTTTGCTTCGCCCTCGGCAATACCTTCCATTATACCCATTGCGTCAATGGTTACAACACTCTCGTCAAGTGATTCCCAGGTAACTACTTTATCTTCTGCATCCATTGGATAGACAGTTGCACTTGCAGTATCCGCATGGCCCACATTTACATACAGTGTATCAGCACTTATTTCTACTGACTTGGGCACTACCACATCAACCACATCAACAAAAGCATTCCAGAAAGGAGAGCTGCCAGAATAGGTTACCACAGTCTGGATAAGGAATATATCATCCGGAAAATCTGCTGTCAGATCGAAATCTGCAGGAACCGGAAAATCATAGTTTATACGTCCGCTGTTTACACCAGTCATTGAACTGTATACGGTTTCAACATGCTCACTGATGGGTGCCCAACTCGGGTTGAGATGTAAAAGTTTAAGTTCGACAGTTGTAACATCAGTTATTCCATAATGTCCCTGAACATTGAACACTGAATCTCTCTTGAATTGTCCAACAAAGGAATATTCCGGATAGGTCATGGCCAATGAATCGGTATAGGCGGAGAATAGAGACAGGGTTCCATTAGAGTACCGGTCTAACTCAAGAGCAGGATCATAATTTACCCTAACCTGGAAGAGATAAATAGGATCTATTGTGTCAGCCAGATCCGAAGGCAGCGGAAAATCCTCTGGTATGGTTAGTATCCCATCAATTATACCATCAATAGGTTTTCCATTAGTACCGTCTGATGGGACAACATGATCTGTTACAGTAGCCCAACCAGCGGCCATATCAAGAATCAACAGCTTCAGTTCCACACTATCACAGCCTGTAACATCATAGGTTCCTGCGAACTCAACATTAGCTCCTTGCTGATAATGAGGAAAAGACCAATCATCAAAACCATTTGTACCTGCCACATAGGGAGCAGTGACACTGATATCACCTTGTCCAAATGCAAAACTTAAGCTTGCAAATAGAACAACAAATAAAAGTACATTTTTCTTCATAATAATTATTTTAAAATTAGTGTATAAGATATTCCATAAATCAATTTGTGATCTGCAAAAACCTAACTCCTTATGGTTTTTATATTGTTAACTAAGGTATGGCAATACCATTAAGCCTGAGAAGTGTATTTGTTCCAATTAAGCACATTCAAATGATAACCATGAGGGGTATCTGAAAATAACAGAGGGGTATCTGAAAACCAAATTCATAATTTTCCCTGTAATAAATGGATGTTTATTGTGTTTATTCTATTCAGATTTTATTTAACTATCTGGCCTGCAATCCTTTAAATTAAGAAAACTCATTTATTTTATAATCCTTATTTTTACAGAGCAAAAACCTCCGTCGCTTACATCAATTGGCGAGTGGCAAAACTCCACTAAAAAATTTTCTTATGAAAAGGGTATATCTGATAACGATATCAGCACTTATTATAGGTATCCGATGTTTGGGTCAAAATTACTCGGGAGCGATTTACGATTCCGAATCGTTGGAACCTCTTTCAGGAGTTGAAATAAAAATACCTGAGGAAGATATTAGTGCTACATCTGATGAGGATGGAAACTTTACCTTAACATCAGGGACTTCCTCAGCTAAGATTATCAGCTTTGAGTTGGGTGGATATATGTTCGAGGAAAAGCGGGATATCTTACCCCAATCGGGAATGGAAATTGCTCTGCGGAAAAAGAAGCAAAGTGCCGCCTCAGAAAGATGGAATGAATATATGCTTAGTTGCGATAACTACACTAATGTTACCATTCCAAATAATCCTGAATGGAATGTTAATTTTGAAGAAACGGAGCTTCTGGGTGATCTTTCAGCTAATTCAACATATACAAGACGGGATCCCAGTGCAGTTATTAAAGTAGGAGAGAAATACTATGTATGGTATACCTACTTGTTTATCGGCACCCTCAACCTATTTCGGAACAAGTGATCCTGATGACAAAGTCTTCCCCTGGGATTTTTGCGATGTATGGTTCGCTACATCAACAGATGGCTATACATGGGAAGAGCAGGGCCCGGCAATAGAAAGAGGACCTGCCGGCTCATTTGATGACCGTTCCGTATTTACACCTGAAATATTTGTGCACGATGGAATGTATTACCTCGTTTACCAGGTAGTTAAACATCCTTATATTGAACGCGTGAAAAATAATATTGCAATGGCTAAGTCAGGTTCACCTGACGGACCATGGGAAAAATTACCAGAACCCATTCTGCGTCCTACGAACAATGGAATTTGGTTAGATGGTTCCTCTAGCAGACACGATGTTATTAAAAAGGGAGATTTTGACAGCCACAAAGTACATGATCCCTGCCTTGTCTTTTATAAGGATAAGTATTATTTGTATTATAAGGGCGAAAGAATGGGAGAAGAAAACTATTGTGGTGAGCGTGAAATAAAATGGGGCGTAGCCATTTCTGATCATGTGGAGGGCCCATACATTAAATCAGAGTATAATCCTATTACCAATACCGGCCATGAGGTTAGTTTGTGGGCATATGAAGAAGGAATTGCAATAATTCAAAAACTTGATGGTCCGGAAAAGGGGACTATACAATTTGCTGAAGATGGCATAAACTTTGAAATCATGGTGCACGCAAACAGTGTTCCCGATGCCCTGGGAATATTCAGACCGGCGAGCACAAGTAGTATTCCACACGGAGGTATAGATTGGGGTTTATGTCATGTTTTGCGATGGGATATAATTTCAGGTGGGTGGATGTACCTGGAAAGATTCGATCTCATGAAAAAAAATCTTACAGGAGTGAACATCATTCATGACACTCTTGTATTAGCACAAGGTACTACAGGTACTGTTTCGGTGAATTTTTCACCCTTTGATGCTACAAATACAACAGCAAATTGGTCGGTTTCTAATACGGCAGTACTTACAGTAAACGATGAAGGTATAATAAATGCAACTAATATTGGAATTACCTGGCTCTATATTGAAACAAACGATGGTAATTTCAGCGATAGTTGTCTTCTGATTGTTCAGGAAGAACCATTGGAGGAAGCAGTTATCTATATTGAAGCTGAAAGCTTTTCTGGTACAGGCAGTACGACAGGTAATACCTCCGGAGGATTCGACGGCGTTAACAACAATGGAAGCAGTATCAATTTTGTAAATTCAGGCGATTGGGCCGACTATGTTGTGACAGTTCCGGTTGAGGGAATTTATGAATTACGCTATTATATTAGCACTCCGTTGGATGGAGCTGAGATTCAGTTCAGAATCGGTAATGATATACTGGCAGAAGATTTTGTACCGAACAATGGAAACTGGGACGATTACCAGGTTTTACTATCAGATAGTCCTGTTCATTTAGAAAAGGGAGATTATGTGATCAGAATTTTTGCTTCCGGCGTAAACGACTGGCAATGGAATCTTGAACATTTCGAATTAAAACGTGTAGGTTATCTGCCACCATATAATATACCGGAGGGTGTTAGCTTCGATGAACAAATGACAACAGCTGAGGTAACTTGTTTTCCAAATCCTGCTTCAGATTATATAAATATCAGCACTGAAGATGTTATCCGGGTGCACATTTATAGTCAAACAGGTGAATTATTATATATACATAATTCAGGGCAACCTTCAGGCAATAAAATTCCTATTATGGGATTAGCCCCGGGACTCTATTTTATCAGACTTTTTTTTAATGATGAGCAGCGTGTTGTTAAACTCCTAAAGAAATAGCTTTTAGGAGACAATTATATATCTTCGGTTCGGGAATTATTGAGAGAATTTTTAGAATATACCGATGGGCTCATTCCAAATTTTTCTTTAAAACGTGTTCTGAAAGTCCGTAGATCATTATATCCAACCTGCCATGTTACTTCCGATACAGTTAGAACATTCTGATTGAGCAATTCGGCAGCATGCTTTAATCGAATATTTCTTAAAAACTGATTGGAGGTTTCCCCTGTCAGGGCCTTTATTTTACGATTAAGGTATATTCGTGAGACACCATATAATTCTGCCAATCTTTCCACCGAGAATTCGGAATCAGAAAGATTCTCTTCAATAATTGCCAGTATGTGATCAAGGAATTTTGAATCAGCCGGAGAATTGGCGATGATCATGGGATTAATTTCTATTTCCTTTTGAAATTTCTTTCTGAGATTCTCGTGGTTTATAATTAAAGCGGCAGCTCTTGCTCTTAGTAACTCTGTACTGAATGGTTTTGGCATATATGCATCTGCCCCTGTTTCAAAACCTTCTATTTGCGATTCCTCTGTATCTTTAGCCGTTAAAAGTAATATGGGAATATGACTGATCTCTTCTTCTGATTTAATTTTATTACATAACTCAATACCATTCATGTTTGGCATCATAATATCACTGATAACCAGATCAGGATGACTTTCCTTACATTTCTTATACCCTTGTTCACCATCGTCGGCTTCAAGTACCTCAAATTCATTTCTGAAAATATCAGCAACTACTTTGCGTAAATCAACATTATCCTCAACGAGAAGGATCTTATAATGACCCTGTTTAATTTCAATATCCATTTCTGTTTCCATGTGTACATGAAGCTCATCTGGTTTATCCTGAACCTGGATAGGTATTTCTTGTACTTCTTCTTTTATTAGAGATTCATCCTGTAACCAATCCTGTCCTTTATTCAATACCACAGAAAATGTGGTTCCCTTTCCCTGCTCACTGGTCACTCCAATAGATCCTTTATGTAATTCAATCAAACCTTTTGATAAGGCAAGACCTATTCCAGTTCCGCCAAAAGATTGCTTATTTTTTCTGTCTGGCTGATAATATCGTTCAAAAATATGCAGTTGCTCATTTGTGTCAATGCCAATGCCTGTATCAGATACATAAATGGTTACCTTATTGTTCTGATCTGAATCTTCAATTTCTACATTTACTGATCCGTTTTTGGGAGTGAACTTAAAGGCATTCGATAATAAGTTATAAACCACTTTTTCAAGCTTATCATGGTCAAACCAGAGCTTTATTTCTTTGTTGGTAGTATCAAAATGAAATGAAATATTCTTCTGATCTGCCCAGGATTCAAATGAATTACAAATCTTTTGAACAAACTGGTTCAACTCACTTGCTTCTGCATTTAATTTCATTTTCTCCTGGTCAAGGCGTCTGAAATCCATCAACTGGTTTATGAGCCGAAGCATGATATCGGCATTTTGTTTTATGATGGAATATTTACTTAACCTTTCTTCATCACTCAGTTCACTATTTTTAGTTATAAGCTTCTCAAGAGGTGTTGTTATTAAGGTTAGGGGAGTTCTGAACTCATGCGAAATATTTGTAAAGAACCGCAGCTTTATCTGGGCTATCTCTTCTACTTTTTTTCTTTCCATTTCGGCTATTAATAATTCCTTTTTCCTCTTGGTAATAATTCTGATAATTCGGTAAGTAATATAGCTTGAAGCAAAAAGAATGATCACATAAATCACAAAAGCCAGTTTGCTCAGATAAAATGGCGGTCTAATTATAAGTTTTATGGAAACTGGTTTTTTCGCCCAAATATTATCGCTATTTGATCCAATCACTTTAAAAATATATTCGCCGGCAGGTATGTTGGTATATTTTGCAATTCTGTATGAAGCTGAAGCATTGTACCAATCTTCATCAAACCCCTCCAGCATATACTTATATTTATTTTTCTGGGGGGCTTTGTAGTACAATCCAAGGAATCCAATTGAAAAACTATTCTGATTGTAACGAAGTTTTATTTCTTCCATATATTCAATACTTTTTTCCAAAATTACTTTCCCGTTAACAACTTGTCCAGGTTCAACCTTTTCATTCGATATGTAGAAATCAGTCAAAAACAGTTTCGGAGTGAGTGTATCGCGATAAATCTGGTTAGGATTAAAAACATTAAATCCATTTATACCTCCAAATACCAATTGTCCGTTCGATCTTTTAAAAGCACATATTTCACTGTATTCATTGTCCTGCAGACCATCTACAACATCATAATTAATAATATCTCCGTCGAATGGGTTGTAGCGCGTAAGACCTTTATTTGTAGCAAGCCACAGGTATCCTCTGTCATCTTCCAGTATTGATTTAACCGAATTATTAGGCAAGCCATCTGATTCGGTGAGTGTGAAGAAATGATAATCGCCGGTTCGTTCATTCTCTGTGTAGGCAATTAAGCCTCCTCCCATGCTTCCCATCCAGATTCTACCATTTACTGCCTGATAAAGTTGTAAAAGATAATCATGATTCAAATTCTGCAATCCCTCCCCCTTCTTATACAATTCAAACACTGGATCGGATTTATGTAGTTCACTTCGTTGAATACGGTTTAATCCTTTATCTGTTGTTATCCATAAATTATTATCTCTATCCAAAAACAGATCTCTTATAATATAGGATGAAATTTGTGTTTCAGACTCCTTCTCAGGAGTTAAATGGAGGTAGCTTTTAATGTTACCGTCTTTATCAATACTTAATTTCCATAAACCTTCTCCATAGGTTCCAACCCATAAAATACTATCACCCTGGTTCTCTAAAGCGAATACAAATCCCATGTCGTCGACAAATTCCGGAAGTTCTTTCAGTTTGAAATTTTCAGGATTGATTGCAACAAGGTGTGTTGGAAAGCTGGTGCCAATCCAAATAACACTTTCATGCTGATTTGAGCCCGGGGTCATTATTTCTTCGATACAATAAGCCCTGTTCTCATTAATGTTTTCATTAACAACAATATGTTTAAAGCCATTGGCATATGCATCCGGATTATCATTCGACAGATAACTAATACCATTATCCTCTGTGCCTATCCATAAATTCTGGTTATGATCTTCAAATACACACTGTATGAAATTACTTCCAATTGAACCTTCGCTTTCAGTATTATAGTAATGATAAAATTTCTTTGGATTCAGGTCAATGGTGAACACTCCTCCACCACGGGTTCCAACCCAAATCTGCCCCGTTTCATCTTTAAATATTGAGGTGACGATATTGCTTGTAATAGACTCTCCGGAATTTTCTTTATTAATATGATATTGTTCTTGCCAGCCTTTTTCAGGATTATATTGTAAGCAGGTTATACCATTCCGGTTTCCTGACCAGATTTTCTGATTCCGGTAAATAAGAGCTAAAGAAGAAGCCGGATAAAGAGTATTCAATTGATAGTTTCCCTTAGCTTGTTTCTGAATAGCTGAAATACTATCTCCTCCAAGAAGCAGCCCATCTTCATATTCATAAATTGTCATTGTTTTACACGGAAATATTTCATATCTGATCTGATCTTTGCTTGCATATGGATTAATTAGCCTGATGATATTAAAATTCGTACCCATCCAGATCTGTCCTTCTTTGTCCTGATAAATTTGTTTTATCTCAACATCTTCATCAAGATTTACTATATTATCAATCGGTACAGAGAGGATTTCCCTGACATTCTCAAAATCTTCCTCCATGGTTATACGAGTATAACCAAACCAATTTCCAATCCATATCACATCTTCATTATCTACGATCAGGCAGGTTACATCATCACTCGATAATTTGATGCTATCTTTATTCGTGCTGGAATAATTTGTGAATTTCTCTGTAACCGGGTCCAGTTTACTTATCCCTTTTCCATATGTACCAATCCAGATATTACCCTTGCTGTCCTCATCAATATCAATAACCATATTGCTGCTTATACTTCCCGGATCACTTGAAATCTGATGGGTCTTGTAGGAATATCCATCGAACCGGTGCAGGCCATCAAGGGTACCAATCCACATGAATCCCTGGCTGTCTTTGTAAATACAGTTTACATCATTCTGAGGTAAATTTCGTAACTTAAATATTGAAAAATCACTAACACTATTCAGATTTGCGGACAAATAGACTGAAATGTTGGTGGTTAGAAAGAAGAAAATAATTATTAGGCTTCTATAACGCATATCTTTTAAATTCTAGAAAAATTTAAAGAGTGGGGTTCATCCAAATCAGAGCACAAAGCTAAATAATCAGTGTTTTTAACATTGATGCGTATTCTATGATAACAGTTTTCATTTGCCACCACCGGGTTATCAAACAGAGTATTTGTTATCATTTGCACACACTGTTTATAAGCAAATGCACAGCCCCTGTTAATACAATCTAGGATAATTTTGTTCAAATCTAATTTAGCATTAATTACTAAATAATCCTCATTAACACTGAAAAAAAGCATTCATTATGAGTGAAATGATTCGAAAAAATGGAAAAACAATTGCGTTATTTTTTTTCCTGTGCTTGTTCTTTCAGGCATCGATATATGGCCAGGATAGGACAATTACTGGTGTAATTTCTGATGCTTCTGATGGAACTGCTCTAATAGGAGCAACCGTTGTCATAAAAGGAACAACAATTGGTACAACCAGTAATCTGGATGGTGAGTTTTCGATGCCAATTTCTGAAAATGACACACTAATTGTATCATTTATTGGATACCTCGGTGAGGAAATTACAATTACAGATCAAACACACTTACAGCTTGAACTCACTCCTGAATTAACTGAACTATCGGAAATTATAGTGGTTGGCTACGGAACCCAGAAAAAGATTGAAATTACCGGAGCTGTTTCTTCTGTGAAATCGGAAGATATGGTGAGTGTTATGGCATCGGACTTTACAAAATCTTTGCAGGGGCAGGTTGCCGGAGTGAGTGTTATTGAAAGTAGCGGGCGACCGGGAGATCAGGCAAACGTCCAGATCAGGGGATTGGGTTCGATCTCAAGTTCAGCCTCACCTCTTTATGTTGTTGATGGCATACCTTATGAAAGAAATCCTGACATCGCGTCAGAAGAGATTGCGAGTGTCGAAATACTTAAAGATGGTGCAGCTGCTGCAGTATATGGTACGCGAGCATCTAACGGTGTAATTCTTATCACTACCAAACGTGGGAAAGAATTGGAGAATTGGATCCATTTGCTCTATGCATCATTTCATTTACATAAAGGTGTTCTTCAGTATTTAATAATGGAGTACCAGATGTAATGTTCTGAATACCATAATAAGCTGTAAAACCTACCTTAATCTCTCCTTCTTTCCCACGTTTGGTAGTGATAAGAATTACACCGTTAGATGCT
>DAOUOU010000097.1 GCA_030626465.1 Bacteroidales bacterium | reverse complement strand
TCTTTGAAAAAATTAGTAACTTAATAAAAGGTTTTTAAAATCATTAAATTTATTTGTCTGCTATTTTAATGATCTTCATTTTTACTTCCTAACAATAAAAAGCACAAAGAGTTGTATTTGCATAACTTTTTTTTAAAATTGCCAATTTCCTGGCAATGTTGTTTTCAATTGATGATATTATTTTCTGGAAATTTGAGTTAGAATTATAGATTTGTATGGTTATTAATAAGACAATAATTATTAGTTTTATGAGAATGAAAATAGGGATTCGAGAAATTTATAAGACTGCACTCTTCTTACTTCTCCTTATATTTCAAGCTTGTGAAAGGGATAGTAATTTTAGTATTGTGGTAAATTTTAAGCTTTTTGATTCCACTGCCATAAAGCTTTACCATTTAACAGAAGAGGATGCAGAATTGATAGATTCGGTATTTGTTTCAGAACAAAGTGCAATCAAACTTGAAGGAAAAACAGAATACCCGGCTTTATATCTTTTGGAATTTTTTAACGACCAGTCTATATTTCTTGTTATTCATCCGAGGGATAAAATTAACCTGGAGATTAATAATTTATCGGAAGAAATTTCCTATTATGTAAAAGGCTCATACGATTCAAGACTTGTGAAAGAGATTACTGACCAACAGAGCATCGTATTAAAAAAGATTGATCAGTTAAGTCAGGCCTGGGAAATCAACAGGACTGACAGCTTATTGTTGAGAAAGATTGACAGCAGTTATTCGACTCTTTTGAAGGAACATCAGAATTATACCAGGAAGTTTATCTATGATAATCCCGGTTCTCTTGCTTGTGTACTGGCACTGTATCAGAATTTTGGTCGTAAATCTCAACCTTTATTTGACAGATACGATGATCTGGATATATTCAATTTTGTTGATTCCAGTCTTTCGGTATTGTATCCGTATACAGAAGCAGTAAAGGCACTTAACCGGGAAGTAACAGAAACCAAGGAGCAGATCGTACACAACAAATACATAGAAAAGAGAATTGTTGAAGGTGGACCTTTGCCTAATCTTATAGAAATTACTTTGGCTGGAGATACAATTATTTCTAATAAAGAAATCAGCATACCAACTTTACTCTGTTTCTGGGCTACATGGAATTCATTTTCTGCTAACGAAGTAGTAGCATTAGATTCATTTCTCGAAAGCAACGAAGCAGGCAGAATACAAATAATTACAATTTCACTCGACTCTTCTGAGGAAAGACTTAGAGAATTTATTATCGAAAACAGGATTGAACTTCCTGTGATAAGTGATTTCAAATACTGGGATTCTGAACTGGCAGCAAGATATGCTGTGAAGAGAATCCCCGCAACAATATTAACAAATAAGGAAGGGATCGTTATTGCAAAGGATCTGTTCTCCGATGAACTTATTAGCAAATTAAAAGAAGTTGGAAAATGACTATACCCAGGTGTCTGATTGCATTATTCCTGTTGGGTTTTTTTAGCTGTTCAAAACAGGAGAAAGCTGTTATTGTCGGGAAGATTAAAAATGCAGATGGAGAAATTAGCTACTTGGAAGAGCTGCGAATTACAACCAAACGTACCATCGATTCAGCTATTCTTGGAAGAAACGGAGATTTCAGGTATAGAATATCTTTGAGTGAACCAGGCTATTATCTGCTTACCGTTGGAGATAACAAAACGCTTACTCTGATTCTTTCTCCGGGTGAAAAAGTAAGAATAAATGCAGAACTGTTAGATTTTTACAACAGCAAAATTATCTATGGTTCTGATAACACCAAACGTGTGAATGAACTTCATGATTCATTAAGATCTACGATCTTTTTACTAAATAACTTAAGAAAAGAGTATCTTGAGCTAGAACAATCAGAAGACAAGACTTCAAAAAAGCAGGACAGTCTGTCAACACTCTTTGTTGAAATACGCAACATGTATCACAAATATTCCATTCAGTTTATTCTTGAAGATTTCTCCTCCCTGGCCAATATTGCTGCCCTGTACCAGGAGTATGCTTCCGGCGATTATGTTTTTAAATCACAATACGATATTCAATTCTTTAAACTTGTATCAGATACACTAACGAAGCATTATCCAAAAGTGCGTCAGGTTAAAGTGTTGAATGAGAATTACCACGATATGATGACAGTATATCATAAAGAAAGAATTTTGAAACTTGCCGGATCTGAGGTAAAAGATTTGCCTGATCTTTTGCTTCCGGATCCAACCGGTAAAATCATCTCACTTTCGTCGCTGAGAGGCAAAACTGTATTGCTTGCATTCTGGTCAGTTAACCAGCAGGAAAGTATTGAAAATGTAATTGATTTAAAAAAAGTTTACAAAAAATACCATAACAAAGGATTTGAAATTTACCAGGTTTCAGTCGATAAGTCATTGCCAAAATGGTGTCGCTCAATTGCTTTCGAAGGAATAACATGGGTTAGTGTATGCGATACTGCATTTCCCGGTTCCCAGACACGCTCTCTTTTTAATGTCAACGCACTGCCGATGAATTATCTGATCAATAATGACCAGACCGAGATTTTGGCTAAGAATTTGTCACCTGCAGATCTTGACCAAACTCTTTCAACTCTATTCAAATATTAATAGTACTCTGTGAGCAAGAATAAAATATATTTCATTTCTGACATTCATTTGGGATTACACCCTTCTGATAAAAGTGTTGAACGAGAAAAACTCGCCAGGGAATGGCTCGATGAAATAAAGGTCGATGCTAGAGAACTATACCTGATAGGAGATATTTTTGATTTCTGGCATGAGTACAAGCACGTTGTGCCCAAAGGATTTACCCGCTTTCTTGGAAAACTTTCCGAGCTGGCTGATAGTGGAACCAAACTGTATTTCTTTTCTGGCAATCATGATATCTGGGCCTACGGGTATTTTAAATCTGAGCTTGGAGCGGAAATACACCATAAACCACTTATCCGTGAATTTTGCGGACAGAAATTCTTTCTTGCACATGGTGATGGTCTGGGAGCCGGCGATTATGGTTACAAATTGCTGAAGGGTGTTTTTAGAAACAAGATCCTTCAATGGCTGTTCGCAAGACTTCATCCAAACTTTGCTCTTTGGCTGGGTAAAACCTGGTCAAAACATAGCAGGTATGCGAAAGGTATAGTTGCCGAAGAATTTGCAGGAGAGGATGGAGAACTTCAGATCAGATTTGCAAAGCATTTGCTGAAAAAGGAACATTATGATTTTTTTATTTTTGGTCACAGACATATTCCCTTCGATATACAGCTGGGTCAAAAATCAAGAGTTATCAACCTGGGTGACTGGATATACAGTTTTACTTACGGTGAGTTGGACGGAAAAGACTTTACACTAAAACAATACAGGGGAAAGGGAGAGAATATTATTCGGGAGCAGTATTCATTGGAATAAATAAATAATTGTTTAATTAAGCATGTTAAAAGAATTTTTATTAATAGGCTTAGGTGGTTTTATAGGGAGTGTGGCAAGATTCTATGTTTCAAAACTGAATCTTTATATCGATTTTTTTTCGATTCCACTTGGAACACTCCTTGTTAACGTTGCGGGAAGTTTCGTTATAGGATTTTTAATCGGAATTGCAGTGAAAAGCCCGTTATTAACACTGGAGTGGAGGCTTTTTTTAATGGTTGGCTTGTGTGGTGGTTTCACAACGTTTTCGACATTTAGCAGTGAAAATTTAATGTTGCTTCACAATGGTCAGTTTGTTTCTATTCTTTTATATACAGGATTAAGTTTACTATTGGGATTTTTAGCTGTATTTACAGGTTATGCCACCACTAATTTATTGTAAGATGGGGAAAAAAAACAGCAGCATACTGAAAATATATGCCAGTTCTACAGATAAAATTGAATCGAAATTGCTTTATGAGTATATTGTGCATAAGGCTAAGGAACAGGGCCTGTCGGGAGTAACTGTTTACAGAGGAATTATGGGCTATGGTTTAAGCAGCAAAATTAGTTCTTCCAGGTTTTGGGAGCTTACGGAAAAACTACCTGTTACAATAGAAATTTTAGATGAGACAAAGAAAGTGGAGGAATTCTATCGGTTTATTGAACCAAAGCTTTTAAACATGCCAAAAGGTTGTTTGGTAATTCTGGAATCCATTACGATTAAGCTTTTAAAATCGGGTAATTCAGTTTGAAATCAATCGCTATCCCTATCAAGCAAAGTCTTGTCTTTGATAAAATTATTTGTCTGAAAAACGACCAGGTAATTTTTCTTTATTTTATTTATTGTGAATGTCCTTTGGTAAAATATTAATTTTTTACAAAAACCTATCTGATATACGTTAGCTTTAACTATGTATAGCTTTTTTGAATCATCACGGACTACTTCTATGTCAATTTGAGGTGGCTTACATCCACCTGTCGATCCTCTGAAACCAAGAATCGTTGTTTTATTGAGATCAATATCCAGTTTTTTTTCACCTGCAAATTCAATCAGATCTTTTTGATTATTTATCACAATGTTATCGGATTTTTTATTGAAATGATATTCCTGCTTGAAAAGTGAATAATCAATCTCGGTCAAATGTTCCTTGGAAAAACAAGAAAATAGTAAAAGAGGAGAGATAATTAATAAGATGACATGTTGAGCTCTCATAAGTTCATCATTGCTTCAAACCATGAAATATAGTAATAAAATAAGAAAGACCGGATAAAACCCGGTCTTTCTATTATTTGTTAACGTTTTCTATCTTAGAAAATACTTAAAGCTATAGTCAAACCTGCCATTACAACAGAAACCATAGTCATAAGCTTGATAAGAATATTCAATGATGGACCTGAAGTATCCTTGAAAGGGTCTCCAACGGTATCGCCAACAACACCTGCCTTATGTGCATCACTGCCCTTTCCACCATAGTGTCCTTTTTCAATATATTTTTTGGCATTATCCCATGCACCACCTGAATTGTTCAGCATACTTGCAAGGGTGAATCCTGTTACCAGACAACCAGCTAAAAGACCAACAACCCCGGCAACACCCAGAACAATTCCTACTGCGACAGGAACAAATATAGCAAGTAGTGAAGGAACGATCATTTCACGCTGGGCGCCTTTGGTAGATATAGCCACACATTTTGCATATTCCGGTGTAGCCGTTCCTTCCATGATTCCGGGAATTTCCTTGAATTGCCGGCGAACTTCTTCAACCATAGCACCTGCAGCACGACCAACAGCTTTCATGGTCATTGCACAGAAAACAAAGGCCATCATGGCACCAAGGAATAATCCGCCAAGAAGTATAGGATTGAATATCGATAGATCGTAATAATCAATAAAGTGTTCAATTTTAGCATCAGCAAAATCTGTTAACCCTGTCGCTTCCAGGAATGCCTGTCCTTTTTCAGGAACTTTGCTCAGCCACAATTTTATCTCCTCCATATAGGCAGCGAGCAAAGCCATGGCAGTTAAGGCTGCTGAGCCTATGGCAAATCCTTTTCCTGTAGCTGCTGTTGTATTTCCAAGCATATCAAGGGCATCGGTGCGCTGACGAACTTCAGAAGGAAGTTTAGACATCTCGGCGTTACCACCGGCATTATCAGCAATAGGGCCAAATGCATCGGTAGCAAGGGTAATACCAAGTGTTGATAACATACCGACAGCTGCAAAACCAATGCCGTAAACGCCCTGTGAGAAATCGGCAAATCCACCCGCAAAACCGAAAGCAGCAATAATTCCTGCAACAATTGTTAATACGGGAATCCATGTTGAGTACATACCTACTGCAATACCATCAATAATGGTTGTAGCAGGACCTTGTTGTGCCTGATTTGCAATACCTTGTGTGGGTTTGTATTCATCAGATGTATAATATTCTGTGCCCTGACCGATTATCACACCTGCAAGCAAGCCTGCAACTACCGAACCGAAAACTCCCCAGGTAATAATATTCAGTGAAGCCATTCCGGCTACTGCTGCAAGAATAAGTATAGAACTTCCGAAAGTGCCGATAAACAAAGCACGCAACAGAGTTTTCTGAGTAGCTGATTCTTTTGTACGAACCATGAAAATACCTACAATAGAGAGAACAATGCCTAATGCTGCGACCAGCATAGGAGCGGTAATTGCCTGAACCTGATTCACGCCTACCAAAGCAGCTCCCAATGCACCTGTTGCAAGAATTGAACCTGCGTAAGATTCGTATAGGTCAGCGCCCATTCCTGCAACATCACCAACATTATCACCCACGTTATCGGCAATGGTAGCAGGATTACGGGGATCATCCTCAGGAATACCGGCTTCTACTTTACCTACCAGGTCAGCGCCAACATCGGCAGCTTTTGTGTAAATACCGCCTCCAACACGGGCAAAAAGTGCTTGTGTAGATGCACCCATACCAAAGGTTAGCATGGTAGCTGTTATCTCAATGTACTTGTGATGCTCACTTGTTCCGGGATGAACAAACCAGAGGCCCAGAAATCTTGCTCCGCTTTCCAGATGTTCAGGAGTAAAAATTACCCTGTCGAGTAATAGATACCACAGCGAAATATCAAGAAGTGCAAAGCCAACAACAACCAGTCCCATTACAGCACCACTGCGAAAAGCAATCTGGAGTCCTTTGTTTAGCGATTTGGAAGCTCCGTGGGCTGTACGTGCTGAAGCAAATGTGGCAGTTTTCATTCCAAGGAATCCACAAAGACCGGAGAAAAATCCTCCTGTAAGAAATGCCACAGGAACAAATGGATTTTGAACGCCAATGTAAGCAAGAACACCTAACAGGATAACGAGAATAACGAAAACAAGTCCAACAACTTTGTACTGACGACTTAGATATGCCATAGCTCCATCACGAACATGCTTGGCAATTTCTTTCATACGATCAGTTCCTTCAGAGTTCTTCATCATGTTTTTGAAGAAAAAGTAGGCAAATACAAGTGCAATCAATGACCCAATCAAAGCAATCAAAGGTACATTCGAAGAAATATCAGTCATAATTATATAATTTAATGATTTTAAAAACCTTTTATTAAGTTACTAATTTTTTCAAAGAGGATGCAAATATAGTCAAAATGAGCACTATACAAATTATCATAAGGCTATGGGTTTGAAAATATATTAGCATTTTGCCAGACAGAGGCGAACAGTAAATGGTAGTAAATTAATTTTCTTGTACTTAGGCGGGGGAATGGGTTATTTTTATTGGTTATAAATTGTATTAATTGTCCTCATGCCGGACAGGCACTTACTTTTTCCTTGATAAAAAAGTAAGCAAAAAACCGAATGAAATGAGTTCACGAACGCCATTAAAATTAATTAAAGTGTGAGTAATCAAGGCTGATAAAAAATTTGGATAAATCTAATTGCTCGGCTCTTCGTGTCGTTCCGCAGCCGTTTCACTTCCGCGGAACTCGAGTGTCTTACGCTACGAGCCTTCGCAAAGATTTATTAACCAAATTTTTTATAGGCCGGATTTTTCTATGAAGGAAAGTTTACACGATTGCGCACCATACAATGGAGTATCGCTGATTTTGCATTGCAGATGGTGCGCTTTTTTGTGGTAATTCCTACCACGGGCTTCACCCACGGCTATTATGATTAAAGCCCTTCAGGCTTGGGCTTTTAATTTATCTCCGTCCTTCAGGGCGGAGATTAAGAGCCAGACCACAGCTAACCGGGCTTTAGCCCTGCCAATTTAAAGTGTATACTCCTGCAGGAATTCACTATATTCCTCTTCCCAGGTTCTAATTCTGTGATGCTCTTCCTGATTCTTTATATAATCTCGTACCTTGTGAATCTGAGATTCGCTAATCGATGCAGCATAATATTCATCTGCCCATTCAAATCTTCCCTTTGTTATGGAATTTTTATTTATCCAGAATGAAGATTCCCCTTTTATTAACTGCATAACTTTTGCTATTGATTGATCAGCAGAAAGTGAGATTATGCAATGAACATGCTCTATATGTGCATTGATAAAATCGATGTAAATGCTTTTATTCTTTGCGTTTTCACGGATATGGGAGATGATTTTAATTTTATTGTCTGAGGTAATGAAAGGCACTCTTTTTTTAGTGCCCCAGACACAATGAAGCCAGTTACGTACATATGCCATAGTGTTTTTTTTATGTATATTCAGGGCTGAAGCCCTTTTTATCTTCTTGCTGCCATACTCCGCCCTAAAGGACGGAGTTCGTCAGTTGGTTCTCTTCTTGATGCCATACTCTGCCCTGAAGGACGGAGTTAGTCAATTCCCTTGTGTATCACAGCGATGAATCATTTCATTCATAATTATCAATTATTAATTTTTAATTAATTTACCCAGCCCAATTCTCTCTGTCAAGACTTCTGTATTGAATAGCTTCTGCCAGATGAGGCGGTTTAATATCATCAGAGTTTTCCATATCGGCAATGGTACGCGATACTTTTAAGATGCGATCGTAAGCACGGGCCGATAAACCCAATTTTTCCATAGCATTTTTTAAAAGAGTTGTTCCTTCTTTATCGATCTGACATATTTTTTGCAATGTTAAAGAGCTCATTTGGGCATTGCAATGAATGTCTGTGAAATCTTTGTACCGTTCTTCCTGTTTTTTGCGTGCCCTGGCAACACGTCCCCTCACATCGCTACTCTGTTCACTGGTTCTTGATTCCGAAAGCTTATTGAAAGGAACAGGTACAACTTCGATCTGAATATCAATTCTGTCGAGTAAGGGGCCGGATACCTTGTTCAGGTATTTCTGTACAACTCCCGGAGTGCATACGCAATCTTTTTCGGGATGATTGTAATAACCGCATGGACAGGGATTCATGGAAGCTACAAGCATAAAGCTCGCAGGATAATCTATTGTATATTTCGAACGAGAAATTGTAATATGTCTGTCCTCCAATGGCTGGCGCAATACCTCCAGAACAGATCGTTTAAATTCAGGCAACTCATCAAGGAAAAGCACTCCATTGTGTGCAAGAGATATTTCGCCTGGCTGAGGATAGGACCCTCCGCCAACAAGGGCAATGTCGGAAGTGGTATGATGAGGTGAACGAAAAGGTCTTATTGTTAGTAAGGAGCTGTCGCCATCAAGCAGTCCTGCTACAGAATGGATCTTTGTCGTTTCCAGGGCTTCATGCAAGCTCAGTGGAGGAATAATGGTGCCAATTCGTTTGGCAAGCATGGTTTTACCTGCTCCCGGAGGTCCTACCATAATGATGTTATGTCCCCCAGCGGCTGCAATCTCAAGAGCACGTTTCACATTCTCCTGTCCTTTTACATCGGCCAGATCAAGTTCGTAATTATCGATGTTGGAAAAAAATTCGTTTCTTGTATCCACGTATGTTATTTCGAGATCATTCTCACCATTGAAAAAATCAATTACCTCGGTAAGAGACTCTACGCCATACACGTCAAGATCATCAACTACTGCTGCTTCGCGCGCATTTTCTTTAGGTAGAATGAAACCTTTAAATCCGTGTTCTCTGGCTTCAATGGCAATAGGCAATACACCTTTGACAGAGTGAATGCTCCCATCAAGAGATAATTCTCCCATAATGATATACTTATCAAGTTTATCGGTTTTTACCTGCTTAGATGCAGCAAGAACTCCGATTGCGAGTGGCACGTCGTACGCCGAACCTTCTTTTCGTATATCAGCAGGAGCCATGTTGATCACAATCCTTTTTCCCGGCCAGTGATAACCGAGAGATTTAATTGCTGTTACAACCCGTTGCTTACTTTCTTTCACTGCATTATCAGGCAAACCAACAAGGTAGAAGTTAATGCCCTTACTTACACTTACTTCAATAGTAATGATTTCTGCATTGATACCAAATAC
>DAOUOU010000091.1 GCA_030626465.1 Bacteroidales bacterium | reverse complement strand
TATTCAGGCATTCTCATGATATGTTGAAAGATCTGACTTCCCTCATCATCTCCAAAATACTTGCCTTCAAAGTATTTTTATGATGATAAGGGAAGTCAGATCTTTCAACATATCATGAGAATGCCTGAATATTATCTGTCAAATTGCGAATATGAAATCTTTTCCTTGCATAAAAAGAGCATTGCTGAGAAATTCTGTGACGAGCAGTGTATATTTGATATTATTGAATTAGGAGCAGGCGACGGTTTGAAAACTAGGGTACTCATCAGGTATCTGCTACAGAATAAAGTCCAATTCAAATACATACCCATAGATATTTCGGCAAACTCTGTTCAAAACCTTTCGGGAACAATGAAATCAGAATTCCCTCAACTACTCATTGAAGAAAAAATCGGTGACTATTTTGAGATGATGGAAGAGATTAATCGTTATGATCAGAACCCAAAAATAATCCTGTTTCTTGGATCGAACATTGGCAACTTCACCATTCATGAAAGTGTTGAGTTTTTTAGGCAACTTGCTGCTGTGATGAATTCAGGAGATCAATTATTTATTGGATTTGATCTGAAGAAGGATCCTTCGATCATAATGAAAGCTTATGACGACCCACATGGATTTACTCAAACATTCAATCTCAATCTGCTGGAACGCTTGAACAGAGAGCTGGAAGCTAATTTCAGGATAGAAAATTTTGAACATTATCCGGTATATGATCCACTCGAAGCAGCAGCAAAAAGTTATATCATCAGTAAAACAGAACAAGCAATATTTATTCCGGCTCTTGATGAATCATACTATTTTAAAAAATGGGAAGCCATATACACTGAGATGTCCCAAAAATATAGTATAGAACTTATAAGAAAACTTGCAGAAGCAAGTAGTTTTAAAGTGGAACAAAATTTCTTCGACAGCAGGCAATATTACGTAAATTCATTATGGAGATTAACAAATTAATGTATTGCTTCCTACTACGACATTCATGTTGATGGCCAAACAAACAAAGACAGTGCCTGGTACTATCCCGAGCCAACCGATGATGCATTACCAATATTGTTGATTAGAAATCAACTCCAGGAGTATACGAATGTATAATTGAATGTATATCTTTATCATACTTAATCAATTTTGAAAGTATATGAGATGTTTTATTTATGCTGCACTATTTCTTTTACTCTTTACGGGTTGTATGAATAAAAAAACACCTGTTGCCTCTTCTGCCATTATTCCTTTACCTGTATACATTGAATATTCAGAAGGATCATTTGAAGTAAAAGATAACATCCATCTGATTTACGATTCTCATGTTTCAGGAGACTTAGCTAACTTTCTGAAAAAATACTTGCGTGATCATGGAGATATAAAAGTATCTGTTGGGAAAAATCCGAACGATAAGATAATAGGCAAGAGCATTCTGCTCGATCTTGATGAATCAGCTGATCTCCTTCCTGAGGAGTATTTGTTAGAGATTACACCTGATAGCATTTTTATAGCTGGTTCTTCCCCCGCAGGCTTGTTTTACGGGATTCAATCACTAAGACAGCTTTTTTTACAATCGCCTGAAAAAAGGCTGATTATTCCATGTATGAGAATTCAAGATTATCCGAGATTTTCCTGGCGGGGGATGCATCTGGACGTGTCAAGGCATTTTATGCCTGTTGAATTCATTAAAGAATATATCGATTACCTTGCCTTTCTAAAGATGAATGTATTCCACTGGCACCTCGTTGATGATCAGGGATGGAGAATTGAAATAAAACAATATCCAAAACTTACGGAGATTGGAGCATACCGCAGTGAAACACTTGCAGGACATTATAGTGATGAACCCAGACAATTTGATGGAGTAACTTATGGAGGCTATTATACCCAGGAAGATATTCGAGATATTGTTGCTTATGCGGAAGAACGCTTTATTACTATTGTTCCGGAAATTGAAATTCCAGGGCATTCACAGGCTGCCATTGCTTCCTATCCCGAACTGGGTTGTACGAACGATTCGGTTTCTGTTCGTACATTTTGGGGAATCTCCCCATATATTTATAATGTAGAAGAAAACACTTTTCAGTTCTTACAGAACGTTCTTGATGAAATTGTGGAGTTGTTTCCATCTCATTACATACACATTGGTGGTGATGAAGCTCTTAAAGATCAGTGGAAAGCTTCAGAATCGGTTCAGAGTAAAATGCGAAAAATGGGAATTGCTGACGAATCAGAATTGCAGGGTTATTTCATAGGACGGATTGAAAAACACCTGCAAAAAAAAGGAAGGAGCATTATTGGCTGGGATGAGATTTTAGAAGGTGGTGTTGCTTCGACGGCTGCGGTGATGTCATGGCGTGGAACAGAAGGAGGAATTGAGGCTGCAAAAAAAGGACATTTTGTTGTTATGACTCCTACAGATCATTGTTATTTCGATTATTACCAGAGTGAAAACTCAAATGAACCTCTTGCGATTGGAGGATATTTACCATTAGATAGTGTGTATTCGTATGAGCCGATTCCTGAAGAACTATCAACAGAAGAACAACAATTCATCCTTGGAGTACAAGGAAATGTATGGACCGAATACATGAAAACACCTGAAAAAGTTCAATACATGGTCTTTCCTAGAATATTTGCCATGTCCGAAATTCAATGGACACCACCGGAGCAAAAGGAATATATTGATTTCATTGATCGTATCAGATTACTTGAGGTTTATCTTGTTGACAACAACATCAATTACGCGAAGCATGCATTCAATAAATGAGCGTGACTCCAGTAATTGCAGATAATCTTTCAATCACTTAGAACAGACGTATTGCCGAATAAGCCATGATAAAGTATCTCTTCGACAGGTTTGCGTTTCCTCTCGCTGTTCTCTCTACTTAACAGATCCGGACTAAAATTATTCGAATCAGAGGTATAGCCTACTGCTGCAAAAGCAACCGGCTCATAACGATCGGGGATTTCAATTACTCTCCTTGCCTCCTCAATATCAAAACCTCCCATTGGGTGCACAAACAATCCCTCACTCGTCGCCTGAAAAACCATGTTCGCATACGCCATACCTGTATCATGCCATGCATAGATATTCGGACGATCCTTGTAATCAGAAACAGATTGAGCTATTGTCATCAGAAGCATTGGTGCATTCCTGGCCCATTCCTGATTTTTTTCATAGAGGCAGGCAAGTAAATTTCTATAAAACGAATCTCCTTTTAAAGCGTAAACAAAGCGCCATGGTTGTTGGTTTAAGCTGGAAGGTGCCCATCTTGCTGCTTCGAACAAATGCAGAATTGTTTTCTTAGGAATGGGTTCGGAAGAAAATAAAACAGTACTTCTTCGTTTTAATATCAAGTCATTTATCATAAGAACTTTTTATTTATAAACACTGTAAGTTAACTATTGTTAAAGAAATACAATGTGTAAGCGTGTAACTGTGTAATTGTTTAACTGAAGAATTGATGAAGTGAAGAATTGGTGAATTGATGAACTGGTGAACTGATTAAATGAAGTTGGGTTATTGGATTCAAGGTTACTGGTTACTGGTAATTTTTACAATCTGATGTATATTTACAGCCTCGATAATGGTTTACTTCTGGTCCCTAATTGAAAATAAGAAAATTGCAGGAAGCTGATAGCATAAAAAGAAAACGAATTGTACTTTCCTTTTTGCTTATTCTCCTTATTCCCTTAGGATTAGCAACGAAACTATACGATGGTCCCTTTAGCAGCCTATTATCAGATAAAATTGCAGGGACATTGTATGTTGTTTTCTGGAGTCTTCTGGTTGTTCTGATATTTGTTCGTAAGAATTATTTGCTGCTTGTTTCTTTGGTTTTGATAATAACATGTGCTTTAGAGTTTCTTCAACTTTATTCTTCGTCTTTCTTATCAGCCATCAGATCAACATTTATCGGGCGTTCATTGATCGGCAATTCCTTCAGCTGGAGCGATTTTGCTTATTACCTTCTGGGTTCGGTAATTGCTGTCGTCATAGTAGTGAAAATAAGAAGGATTTAGGATACTTGCCGTTTTCTTCTTTTCAAAACAAAATTCAATATCTTATGTTAGTAAAATAAATATTTTACTATGAGATACTCCTTTCTTGCTCTCCTTCTTATAAGTATAAGCTGCACATCTCAAAATATAGAACGAATGAACAAACATCCATATACCAATAAGCTTATTGAGGAAAGCAGTCCATACCCTTTCAAATTTACCTGCTCCTATCGAAGAGTAACTCTTACTCCTCAATATCGCTTAAATGCAGATTCAGTGCATGTACAGATATCTGGATCTCCCAGGCTGAAAGTCCGAGGGAGGCAATCAGCAACAAAAGTGCTATACCAAAGATAATTTCAGCTATTGAATTCCATTGAACATACAGTAAAAACATACATATCACACATAGCAAAAGACTAACAAGCCCAAAAATCTGCATGTTACGAATAAGGTTAATACGCTTCCTGAGGTTCTTAATCTGACCAAATATGATATGATCACGATTTTCTTTATACTTTGCATGGAGTGTCCTTACCAATTGGGCAATCGTAAGAAATCTGTTTGTATACGCAAGTAACAACAGAGATATTGCTGAAAAGAGAAGAGCGGGAGTTGCTAAAGATAATTTCATTGTTTTTGCCTCAAAGATACAAAGAGGCAAAATAAGCTTACTCGATTATTTAAGGTATTTAGCGAGAGTTTCCACAAGCACTCTGTACCGAATAGGTTTTGCCAGAAAATCAATACATCCCACGGCGCTACAATTCCTGCGATCCTCGTCCATAGCAAAGGCAGTCTGGGCAATAATCGGAATATCCTTTCTGAATGATTTTATACTGCGTGTAGCTTCAAAACCATTCATTTCCGGCATTTTAATATCCATCAGGATGATATCAATCATTGGATTCACACGTGCCAATTCAACAGCTTCCTTTCCATTCTTTGCTCTTAATATCGTAGCATTTGTTTTTTCAAGTGCTGTTTCGAGGTATATGTAATTTGTGTCTTCGTCTTCTGCGATCAGAATAGTATATTGCGACCAGTCGTAATCAGTATCTTGTTGGTTTACCATATTTGAAGTAGAAGCAGCATTAAACTTAGTCATCGATAATTTTCTTTCTATACTTACATCTATATTCTTGCGCGCCCTGGAATTAGATAGTAGTGACATGTAATTAAAATTTGATACTCGCAAGTATACGATAGGAATTATAGAAAAGTTTGTTTTTTACATAAGAGGCATATTTTTATCCATGAAACACCAAATATAAAAATACCGGTTAATTCAGAAAATTAAAAAAAAGATTTGAACAATTGGTATTGTATAACGGTGATATTATAAACAGTATCTGAAAAACTACTTATTTCTAAGCAGTAAACTCAATCAATATCCTCAATATTGTAAGGTGTCATCTGGTAGACGTAATAATTCAGCCAGTTTAAAAATAGCAAATGAGCATGGCTCTTCCACCTGACCTTGGTCATGTTTGACGGATTGTTGTGTTTGAAATAATTCTTGGGTAACTCAATATCGAGTCCTTTTTTAATATCCCTTTCGTATTCTTCTTTTAAGGTTGTGGGATCGTATTCAGCATGACCCGTAACATATATCTGTCTGCCAGTTTTTGACATCACAATAAAAAGGCCTGCTTCTTCCGATTCAGCTACAATCTCAAGGTCTTTAATTTTTTCAATATCTGCTTTTCTGATTTCGGTATATCTGGAGTGAGGAGCATGGAAAACTTCATCATAACCACGAATCAAAGGGATCAAGGGATTATTGACAGTATGGTCAAATACCCCAAACATTTTTTGAGGGAGGGTATATTTCGGTACTTTATAAAAGTGATATAGTCCTGCCTGGGCACCCCAACAAATAAACATTGTTGAGGTAACGTGGGTTCTGGTCCAATCCATAATACCTTGCAGTTCATTCCAGTAATTCACTTCCTCAAACTCAAGGTGTTCAATTGGTGCCCCTGTAATTATCATACCATCAAATTTATCACCTTCAATTTGATGAAAAGTTTTGTAAAAGGCTTTCAGATGTTCCATAGACGTGTTTTTGGAAATATGGTCTGCGGTATGAAGCAATACAATCTCTACCTGTAATGGTGTATTTGAAAGAAGTCGTAAGATATGGGCTTCAGTAGCAATTTTTATAGGCATCAGATTTAAGATGATCACTCTCAAAGGCCTGATGTCCTGATGAATCGCTCTTGTCGCCTTCATGACAAAGATATTTTCCTTCTCAAGAACATCTATTGCAGGAAGCTTATCGGGTATGTTTAGTGGCATATGACAGAATAGTTAGCTTGCAAAAATAGAACTAAAATCTATAAATAGCTTAAATACTTTATTCTTAATTTGCATCAATTCCATTTTCCATAGGGAGGAAATGATAGTTTAATTTATTGTCATTCAATTAGATATATTTTTGGCATTCATTTTGTAGTTTGTTTAGCAGCAACATTAAAATTCGCAGGCAATGAAAAAAATGATACTTATATTGGCTATGTTGTTAATAGCAGCAACTTCATACAATCAGTCCTCCAGGAGGACTGCCAATAGAACACAAGCTGCCCCGGGAAATGAAGCTAGAACTAATAATTCTTCTGCGAACAATTCATCACAAAGCGACAGAGAGAGAAAAGGAACTCCGCAAAGGTATAATGATACGCAAAATAACAGACAACATGCTTCAACAACAACAAGAACTACAGAGGCTACAAGGACAAGCAGAAGCAGGCAGCCTGCTACTACCCAATCCAGAAATAGCCGCACCAATACACAGAGCGGACGTGTCAACTCGCAACATGAAAACTCAAATTTGGCAAATAACAACATTAGAACAAACAAGCCTGCTCAAACTCATGCCAGACCGGAAAACAGACATTCCGATACTCATGTCAGACACACCCGGACTACTGCCCGTATAGAATATACATCACCGCGTCTTTACAGAGAAAGACACAGGGTTGTCCATCATTACTACACTTCTCCTCCAAGCAGGGCTTACAGAGCACAACATTATGTATACAGAGCTCCGGTAAAGATCAATATTATCTGGACTCCTGTTTTACACAGACATTATATAAGAATGTACCCGATAGTAAAACACTGGAATTATCACCATGGGTATCGAATTGCAACAATTTCTGCATACAGTGCTGAATTTTATATGGGTGAAGTTGCAACGGTATACGGAAGAGTTACTGAAGTATATTATTCAAGATCAACAGATGAATATTTCCTCTACTTTGGACTTCATTATCCCTACCAGGACTTTACAGTAGTAATACCCGGATGGATAGCCAGGAAATATAGTCACAGCCCCAGTCGATTCTTTGATAACCAACACATAGTTATGACAGGACTGATTACTTCATTCAATGGAGAACCCGAGATTGTAGTAAAAGAGTCCTTCCAGATACATCTCTACTAATACAGTTTTTAGTAGTCAAATAGCAAAAGGCTGATCTTCAGATCAGCTTTTTGTTTTTAGACTTCTCTTCAATTAAATACTATCTTTGTTACAAGCCGAACATGATTGAAAGGCTCTTGAAACATCTGTGAACAGAAATGTTTCAGATTCATTTATTCTAATAATACAAATCTATTGAGTGATAGCAGGCAAAAAGGTACTGTTAGGAATGACTCTTGAAGAGATCGCCAATGAAACCTCTCATCTTGATTTACCTGGATTTGCTGCCAGAGAGATTGCATTATGGATCTACAGACGTGGAGCTATGTCTTTTGAAGAAATGACAAATATTTCAAAGCGAGGCAGGAAATCACTTTCGGAAAACTTTTTCATTGGTTTAACTCCTTTTTCGAAGGTAAGTGTTTCCACCGATGGCACCAAGAAATATCTTTTTCCCGCCGGATATAATAAGTATATCGAAACAGCTTATATTCCTGAAAAGAAGAGACATACTCTTTGTGTATCTTCACAAGTAGGTTGTAAACTGGGCTGTTCGTTTTGTATGACAGCAAAACAGGGTTTTCAGGGAAACCTGAGCACAAATGAGATGCTGAACCAGATTATCAGTATTCCTGAAAAAGAAAAAATAACAAACCTTGTGTTTATGGGTATGGGAGAGCCTTTTGATAATACCAGCTCGGTTCTCAGAGCACTTACCCTGCTCACAGCCGATTATGGACTCGCACTAAGTCCGCGCAGAATAACTGTCTCAACAGTTGGAATAATTCCAGGTATGAAAAGATATATTGGAGAAAGCAAGTGCCAGCTGGCTGTTAGTATGCATAGTCCGTTCGATAGTGAAAGAGCTGAGTTAATACCTGTTGAAAAAATATATCCGATCAAAGAGATAATCGAAGTGTTGAAAAGTTATACCCTTGATAAACAACGAAGAATATCTTTTGAGTATATTCTTTTCAAAGGAGTTAATGACACACAAAAACACATCAACCAGATTGTCCGTCTGATTAACGGATTGAAATGCAGGGTCAATCTAATGCGATTTCATGCTATTCCCGGATCTTCGTTGGAAGGCACTGATGATGAAGCGGTTCAAAAATTCAGAGATAAACTGAATAGCAAAGGAATTACAGCTACTATCCGTGTTTCAAGGGGAGAAGATATTATGGCAGCCTGTGGTTTACTATCAACAAAAGAATTATTAGAAAATAAATAAGATTATACCTGAATTAAACTTGTAGCTCTTAAGGATATATTATTTATTTGCAGGAAATATCACATGTCAACATGAGCTTGAAATACTTTGTCTTTCTGCTTACTATTTTCCAGTCAACAATAATTGCTGAGTCACTTCAAGCACAAGGAAGATACGGGAGTCCACTAAAAGAAGATGATCTTACCATTCTTTCATCAAAATCCGGCTATTTATACAGTGGTATTGACAACTTTATAAAGGTCAGGTCTCACTATGTTAAAACTTCGGATACCATTTTATTCAAGAGTACAAATGGAGATGTTCTTCATGACAGCGGCCAGGTATATCTGCTTATACCGGAGCGGCCCGGAAAAGTACGTTTAACTCTTTATGCAAAATCTGACTATGACACAATTATAATTGGATATAAGCATTTTATTGTAAAGCGCATACCAAAGCCACAGCTTGTTGTGAATAATACCATTATACAAACATCGGACACACTGATGAAAAACACACTTCTCACCTGTGACAGCCTCAAAGTTTTTTTTAGCGATGATATTATAGGATCAGATAAATGGCTAAAGATTAAAGAATTCTCATTAGGCTATAATTATGGAGGATTTCATGTTTCTCACTTCAATCCTTCCAATAAATTCACAGAAGAAACAAAACACATAATCAGATATCTCGGACCGGATCGTGTTATAAGCATCAGATTAACAGTTGAATCAGAAGGAATGATTACCAGGCAATTGCCTATATATAGAATTACTATTTACTGAACAGCCTGAAGTATGGCAAGCGCTTCTTTAATTGTAAACTTCTCATCTCCCTGGTAAGCAACAACAAAAGCCCGGGGCACACGACAATTAATACGCAGCCTATCAGCTGATTTATAATTATCGAAACCTCCTATCTGATATTTGTACCATTTGCCTTCTTTTTTTTCCAGTATAGAATCATTACCGGTATAGAATGTCTTAATATACTCATCTGTCAACATTACCGTATGTGCAGCAATCTGAACCCTAAAGACAATTTCACCACCTTCAGGCTCCTGCCTCTCTTCCTTAGGCTTTCTGTTGAATATATCCTCGGGAGGAAGTTTAATTATAGGATTGTTAAAGAACCTGGCTAATTCTTCCGGCGTTACATCATCATCCCAGCCATAATTGTATTCAACCGGAAAATCCTGGTAGATCTGAAGTGCCCTTCCTTTGTTACGGATGGATAGTTTCTCTAATTCAAATGATTCATGCATCTTATATTGCAGCCATTCAGGTTTATCTGCTTCAATAAGTATTTGTCTAATGCTCTTTGCCCTTGCCAGGTTCCGTCCCCCTTTTCTTTCGTAATACTTTGCTTTATTCAGCCCTGATGCATAATGGTTCATTTTACGCATTTCTATCTGAAATTTTTCGCAATTCTCATCAAAAACCGTATAAATCAATAAATGTCCCTCGTGATACAATTCAGAAGCATTGGCAAACTTTTTTATCATCTTTTTATAGTCGGATGTCAATCCTTCTATTTTCTCCTTATCATCCATCTTCTTTAATATGCTGATGGCTTCCTTCTCTATTACAAACGCCTCCTTTAAGGTTTCAACACCTTTTCCTATTCTTTTTTCATAAATAACTTCGATC
>DAOUOU010000037.1 GCA_030626465.1 Bacteroidales bacterium | reverse complement strand
GAACGAAATATATATATGTTGCCTTCGGTTTGTTCCCCTAATTCTTTGATTGAGAGTGTGAGGTATTCAAAGGATTTTAAATAATTTTTCAGTGCATGTGAAAGGCTATCTCTAAGATCACTTTTTTCAATAGCTTGTAGCACAAAATTTTTATCTAAAATGGATTTCAGACTATCTTCAATAGCCTCCATTTCTTCATTAAATAATGATTCGATATGATTATCATTTTCATCAGAAGATTGATTAAGAGGATTATAATATATCAGAGAGCTTTGAGACTTAGCATGAGTTCTGAGAAAATCTTTTCTTATTAATACAAGCTGTTTTTCGATAGATTTGTATTCTCTGACAGAAACACTATAGATCCGTATAAAACCTGTAAGAATCATAATATATACTATAAAAAACAGGATTTGAACCAGGAATCTATTTTTAATATGTCTGAACTTGAAATTCATGATTGTCCATTAAATAAAGTTAATCTTTAGCTCTTGTAATAAGCATGTCCTTTTTTTTGGAATTTAACAGAATAAGAACCCAGTATGGTTTCATGCATTCCGAGTATTAGGCAACCATTATCATATAGGTTCCTGTGAAAAAGGTCGAATACTTTACTTTGCAGTGCATAGTTAAAATAAATGATAACATTACGACAAAGTATTATATCAAATTTCACAAAAAGAGTATTACCTTCTTTAACTAAATCATGTTTCTTATAAATTGGCTTTTCTCTGATGAAATCACTCATATTTATGGCATCGGCAGATTTATCAATAGCGAAATATTTTTCATAGGGAATATCGTAGTATTCTTCATAGTTATATGGATTTTCTTTGACTACCTTATCAAAATTATCAAGATAACCAATGTTGAAACGGTATTTGTATTCTCCCTGCTGAGCCTGATCCAAGACATCAGAATTCAGATCAGTAGCATATATTTTTGTTTTTTCAAGAAGGCCCATTTCGTTCAGTATAATAAGCATCGAATATACCTCCTGACCTGTTGAGCAACCTGCATGCCAGATATTGATGACAGAATTGTTTTTCAATTTTGGCAATATTGCATATCTGATAGCGTGCCATACTTGTGGGTCGCGAAACAATTCAGTTGTATTGACAGTTATTTCTTTTACTATCTTTTCAATGAAAGCGGAATCATTTTTGATTTTATTAATAAGAGAATTTATATTCAGCCTGTTGTCAGCTAAAATTTTTGTTAGCCTTCTTTTAAGTGATTTTTCAGAATATTCACTGAAGTCATATTTGGAAGAAGTCTTAAGGGCATATATAAATAATTGAAAATCCTGGTCTGTTACCGTCATACAAATCTAGTTAAAACTGACTTCCTTTCGACAAGTGCTTCTTTTAATACTAAATCTATTAAATCTTCATGAATAATTAAAACAAAAAATTAATTAATTGAGTTGTCGAAAACCAAATATACCTATTTTCATAAGAATTTAGCTGAACATTTATGAACGCTAAGATCGTAGTAGGAATATATGGAGTTCATGCAGATGGCACTTCAAGAATTCAGATCATTGAAAGCAAAAGTCAAAATCCTTTTATCTTTGATCTTCTTGATGTTTGCTTCAGGCTATATGGAATCCGCTCACTTATAAATACTTCTTTCAATAGTAAAGAGAACCAATTGTACATACACCTGCAGATGCTATAGAAAGTTATAAAAAACTGAAGCTAGATGCTTTAGTAATAAATGGGAAAATGAAGAAAGTCTAATGATTAGCTGAACCTGAGCCGAACCTCATTCTTATCCAGCGAGGAAATATGATTGTTCCAATCAAAAGATAGGGATAATAGCTGATCATTCGCCAAAGTAGTGCCAGAACTGCAGCAAAAGAACCTTTCACTTCAGGTGCAACCTGCAACAATTCACCAAAATATCGAATAAATACATATTCCGAAAAACCACTCCCTCCGGGTGTGGGACTAACAAGCATCATGATCCATGCCGCCAATTGTCTGGCAAAAACAAGAAAATGATCCGGAACAACGAAAAATGCAAGAAAAAGAGCATTTATAACCCAGTATCGCGATGTCCAGGATAAAATTGTAGCTCCAAAAGCTTTCAACCAGAAGCGGAAGGATTTTCTTCTTAATTCGTTAGAACTCTTTATGATATCATAACCGGCTTCATTTGCTTCACTGCGCCATCGACGCAGGATAGGTAGTTTAAAAACCCAGAGCAACAACCATTTCAATCCTCTGGGATTAAAGAATAAACCGTAACTCAGAGCAAGAGTATAAATTAATTTGATTGAATAGCCAATGATTGCGAAGAGAAAAAACTCGTTTGCGAAGGCTAAATTACTACCGTCAATACCTGTAATATGAAACAAACGATGACCACTTATGAAAAGAAGAATTAATGGAAATGCAAGAATAAAATACAATTCATCGAGGAAGGAAGTGGCCATAACAATGGCAGATGCTTTACCAAGTTTTAAACCTTCTTTATTCACAAATATTATTGCAACACTTGTTCCTCCGATAGCTGACGGGGTTATTGCAGATGTGAATTCCCATAACATAATTATCCGAAAAGTCTGGCGCCATGAAAATTTTTTATCAGATAATATTTTAAGTCTGATCATATATCCTAAATCGCGAATAGCCATTAACACAATTGCAATAATTATCCAAAAAACTGATTTTCGATCGAAGTTTATTGATCGAAATACTTCCGGCTCAAATTTTCGTAAAAACATGAATACCACTACTCCAAGACCAATAAGAACTGGGTAAATTATTCTTACTGAACGTAATTTGCGCAGGTGACTTTTCTTAGAAACAGCCATTCTCAATAAATAATCTTCTGAAATTTTTTTCAAAGAAACGCATAATTATGAAATTATTACAGGAAGGTTAAGAATTAAGTTTTGCCTTTTAATAATCTGCTATTTTGTGAAAATGAATTATTGACTTGTACCGTATTGCTTCGGCAATTGAAGTTGCAAATGAAATAGCAAAAATGCCTGAAAGTTCCACAAGACTCTCAAAACATCTCAAAAATCAAACGGCCTGGTTTTCTACTTTCTTTCGTGATGTACCTATGTTGATAGCTTTGTCAGGACGATCGTATGAAACAGATTTGGAAAGAGGTGTAAAAATATCCCCTGATGATTTGGATAAGATCAAAAATTATCCTGATCTGCAAAGTTCCGGGGCAAGCATTCAAAATCTTCTTTTGGCAGCAACAGAAGAAGGTTACGGAACTTGCTGGATGACCGGGCCACTTTATACTCGCGAGAAGATTCAGAGCATATTAAAGATAAAAGGCCCATGGAAATTAATTTCGTTTGTTGCAATTAGTAATCCGAAAGAGATAAGTAGAAAAGTTAAAGAAAAGAGGAATATTGCAGATGAGATGGTAATTCTGGATTAACTCATTGTATCAATTTTTTTATTTTTGCAATTAACAGATCATGATTAATAGGTTCTACGATATAATCGTTTGCTCCGGCAGCCATGCATTCTTCAATTTTAGTATCATCTGCGGCATCAACAATTAGTAGAATTGGAACCCGGACATCAATGGATTTTATTTTTTGAATAGATGCACAGCCATCAAACCATTGTGCATATATATTAAGCAAAATTAAATCTATCTTTTTTGGATGAGATAAGATTAATTCAAAAAATGAATTCTGATTTCTTGCCCGCATAACCTCAACATTGTTTTGGAATAGTATTATTTCTAATAAATCATATGATTGATTATTGTCGTGAACTACTATAAGATGTTTATCGCTTAAACTTTTTTCTGAGGGTACGGGAGATTCTTTTGTTGTTAACTTAACTTTTTTATATGGTATTATAAAGTAAAATTCAGAACCTTTATTAACTTCCGACATAACCCCAATAGTACCACCTAATAATTCTACTAAACCTTTAGAAATTGATAATCCTAATCCTGTACCTTCATATTTTCTTGTGAGTGAGGAATCCACCTGATGGAACCTCTTAAAAATGGATTTTATATTATCAGGCAATATACCAATGCCTGTATCTTTAACAAAGAACCTGATAAATTTTCCCTCTAGGCGATATCCAAAATGAATAGTACCACCTTGAGTAAATTTAAGAGCGTTATTCAACAGGTTGGTCAGAATTTGTTTAATTCGCAGATCATCACTAAAAATGGTACTTTTTTTGTCATTTAAGGGAGTTTCAAGAAAGAGTTGAATATTATTAAGGTCTTTTTGTTTGATTATCTCCTTGTACGAATATTCGAGTTGTGACATTAGTTCATTCAACACAAAATTTTTCTTATAAATGTTTAATTGCCCGGAGTCTATTTTCGAAATATCAATGATATCACTAATCAGATGAAGCAAATGTTTGCCGTTAGATAAAATAAAGTCAATGTATTTATGATTCTTATCCTTTTGTGGAAGGGATTGTTTCAGAAACTGGCTGAATCCAAGAATACCGTTAAGGGGGGTCCGGATTTCATGTGACAGATTTGCGAGAAAAGCTGATTTTAACTGATCTGCTCTTTCGGCCATGTATTTGGCCTTACGCAATGTCTTTTGTTCTTTTACCCATTTTGTTATATCACGGCCAATTCCCATTATTCCAACGATTTCGCCATGATTATTTTTAAGAGGCAATTTTGATGTTGAATACCATGTTCGGTTATTGTGGCTATCTACTACCTGTTCAATGATATTTATTTTAGCCTTACCTGTATTAATAACCTCCTGTTCATCCTGATAATATTTATGTGCTAATTTTTTTGGATGGAAGTCAAAATCCGTTTTACCCAGTAGCTCTTGAGGATTTTCTACTCCCATCAACCTGGAAACCCAAACATTAGCGAGCAGGAACTTACCTTCTTTATCTTTAATAAAAATATTATTGGGGAGACTATTTATTAGCTCTAACAATAGATGACTCTGGCGAGTGATCGTTTCTTCAAATTCTTTTAATTCAGATATATTTTTGATCTGGCATAAAACAACCTCTTCCGAAGAAAAAGTTTTCAATGAAGATAAGCTTACTATTCCCCAAATAGACACATCTTCATCAAGTTTTATTCTTAGCATTTGCTGTTTCTGAAAAGAACCACCGGATACAATTGTTTTAAATAACTTCTTTACATCAATTAAAGGCTCTATAAGAAACAGATCCTCAAACATCGATCCGATTAGGTTTTTATTGATTCCAAACAAGTTTCTGGCGTGGGGATTTGCATACACAACTACTGCTTCAGAGGAAAGAATGACCATACCGATTGATACGACATCAAGTAATTCAGAAACAGTAGGATTAAGGCTAACATTATTTGATTGTACGTCCTTCAAATCTTCACTATCTTTCTTTGATGGCATTTTTGGAATAGTTTGAATAGCCAGGTAAAATCTTTTACAATTATCAATTTACAACAAATTGTCCTGACTTAAAAACAACATTATTCAATATTTGGGATTGATTATTATAATGTATTTAAATATACATATGTTTTTATTTATGAATTTAATAATACTCAAAGATTAATCTTATGAAACGAACATGAACTTAGCGAATCCTGAAAGGATCCACGAAGTTAACCGATCTCATGTGCTACTAAGGCAGGAACATTTGTATGTTATAAGATAAGCCAGAATATCACAACAAAAGCTCCTATAAAGGTTGATATACGATTTGTAGAATGGGTAAGCCCCGGAACAGGGATGGTCAAAAGCGAAAGTTACTCCGGTAGCGAGAAACTGGCAGGGAAATCAGAACTGATTGAAGTAAATAAGTAAAGTTACTACTGAATCAGTCGATACGTAATGGTTTTTTCAGTGTAATGAATATGTATAACTCTGATAGCAACAAGATTTATAAGTATTTTTTTTGCTATCGGGTATCTTATTTTGCATAATCTGCAAAAATCTCTCATTGTGATTTCCTGGTTAATTTGCAGGTATTTAAGTAATTTTTCTTCTACTTGATTATATTTAATTAGAGTTGCTTTTCCTTTTCGCCTGTTTTTCCAGACAGCTACCTGGATAGCATTGGCAACAAAATTTTCATCACTCACTCTTACAAACGCCCTCCACAAATTATCTTTCCACGGAGCAAGATGAGGTTTAAATGCACTTTCTTCAACGGTTACTTCAAGTATATTCTTACCATCAATCAACCAGTTCTTTAAAACATAATCAACTTTTGGTCTGCAAAAGATATGTGCTGCTGATTCCAGCATGAAGGCCTCTTCATCAGTTCTTATTCCGGTTATTGCCCCGTTATCCTTAACGCCTATTAACAATTTTCCTCCACCCGTATTGACAAATGCAGAAAAAGTACGTGCAAGCTTCTTTGCATCTGAGATTTCATACTTAAAATCAAGATACTGATTTTCACCTTGTGCAATTAATTGGCGGATGTATTTACTCACAGGTAAAAGACTTAATTTAATATGAGGAAAAATGCACTCACTATGCGATCTGGAAAATAGTGACTGAAATCATTCTCTTCTGAAAAGTGTACGTATTTATACTTTCTGGTGGATTGAATCCACCGTAGCTCGCTTCGGCGAGCGAAGCCCTTCTATGAAATATAGAGTGGACCGTGTCCGCCGTAGCTCGGAGAAGCCCTTGAAGAAAAGAGCGAAGCTCTACTTCGCCAAGGCTTCGTAGAGCGAAGGTGGAGATTAGGGGAGTCGAACCCCTGACCTTTTGGCTGCCAGCCAAATGCTCTAGCCAACTGAGCTAAATCCCCAAATATTAATTAAGAATTAAGAATTAAAAATTAAAAATTAAAAATGAAAAAATTGAATAGCATTCAATGTAAATTCTTAATTCTTAATTGGCTTCGCCTTCCTCGTAAACTCGGTTGGCTTCGCCTTTCTCGTAAACTCGGTTGGCTTCGCCGAGCTCGCCCTGCGGGCTTCGGTTCTTAATTTTTAATTAATAATTAAATTATACTCTGATCGGATTGGCGCCAAAAATAAAAAAAATATACCAACTTTATAACTTCTTTGTCCATTTAAGCTCATAGAAGTTAAAAGATGAAAAATTGTATAGAACAGATTTGATAAGGATGAGAATTAGTTTTGTTGTAATGGCAGGATTTTTGATCAACTCTGATGAATACCATATGAAAAACAAATTATAAACAGATGAAATATTACCTTATATTTCTTTGGCTTTCGTAAAGAATTAGCTATTTTTAATGCCCGAAAAAACAATTTATAATGGAAGTCAAGAAAAGTAATAAAGCAAATCTTGAAAACAAAACCGGTTTGTTTTTTGAAATAGGATTAGTAACGGCATTAGCTATATTGTTGCTCTTCTTTGAATGGACATCTAGACCTAAGGACAATAACCTTCTTAGGGGTATGCAGGGAGGAGAAATTGATGAAGAAATCATACCCATTACGCGACAGCAACCGGAGCGACCACCTCCACCTCCACCTCCGCCACAAGTAATTGAAATAATTAATATTGTGGAAGATGATGTAGATATCGAGGAGATTGATTTTGAAAGTATGGATGCTGATGAAGATATGGCGATTAACTTTGTTCCTTTTGAAGACGAGGAAGAAGCCGAAGAAGAGATTTTTTTTATCGTTGAAGATATGCCACAATTTATGGGCGGTGGCAAGGAGAAATTCAGAACGTATATTCAGAAATATTTAAATTATCCTCCTATTGCTGCTGAAAATGGAATTAGTGGACGAGTTTTTGTTCAATTTGCTGTAAATGCCAGAGGAGAAGTAGTTGATGTGGTTGTTGTTCGTGGTGTTGATCCGGCTTTGGATAAAGAAGCCAAACGTGTTGTTCAGAGTTCGCCAAAATGGACTCCTGGAAAACAACGCGGACGTCCGGTGAAAGTACAGTTTACATTCCCGATTGTTTTTGTGTTGCAATAAGCTTATGAATCAATATTGTTAAACCCTGGATTTGTTCCAGGGTTTTTTTATTTATTTTTAGGTACAAATACTATTAAAATGAAATTATATAAAATTATGATTTTCATGCTGTTCTTCATAACAACATGCAAATCACCGGAAAAATTACTTCAGCAAGGTAATTACGATGCAGCAATTGACAGGAGCATAAAAATGATCCTTAAGGGCAAAGCAGATAATAAGGATAAATCTTTATTGGATAAAGCTTATAATCTTGCTAATCAGGATGACCATGAAAGAATAAAATTTCTGAAAGTGGAAGGCAAACCAGAGAACTGGGAGGAAATATATCGACGATACAACTCATTAAATACCCGTCAGAATAAAATTCAAAAAGTATCACCACTGATCATCGGAAATAAAAAGGTGATTTATGAGTACATTGATTATACTGATGATATTATTGAAGCAAAAACCAATGCAGCAACATATTATTATAAAAAGGGATTATCAAACATGAATTTGCATACCAAAGAGGGCTACAGACAAGCGTATTTTGACTTTAGGAAAACAGAAGCATATCGGACAAATGATTATCCGGAGCTGAATCAGTTAATCAGTGATGCTCAGTACTTTGGAATGAGCCATGTCCTGGTTGAGCTTGTCAATAAATCCCGAGTACAATTACCCGATGATTTTTACGACAATATTCTTAACATCAACACTTCCGGATTAAATAGTACCTGGGTAGAGTATTATTTTCGTGATTTGGATCGTGACATACAATATGATTATTTTATCAGGGTTGAGCTTCATAACATTCATGTTACACCTGATGAATTTTCACGTCGGGAGTATATCAGAAGAAAAGAAGTAGAGGATGGTTATAAATATTCTCTTGACAGAAGAGGAAATGTACGAAAAGACAGTCTGGGGAATGATATTAAGGTTCCCAGGTATAAGGTAATATCCTGCAAAGTAATTGAGACTAAACAATTTAAAACAGCTTCTATTCACGGAGAGCTTGAATTTTTATATACTGCACCAAGACGTTCACTAAAAAAAGAACCTGTTGCAGCAACCTTGGTTTTTGAGCACCTGACTGCCAGGGCTTTTGGTGAACTGGAGGCATTGGAACTTACTGATATGAAGCTTTTAAAGGTTGAAATCCTTCCTTTTCCGGATTACCTGTCAATGATTTATGATTGCACAGAAATACTCAAAAATGCAGTTAATGATGTGATTCATAATAATAGGAGATTGATTAAATAATATATCTGCAAGTCTTTAATAGCATATCCTATCCTCTTGCAGAAATGTTAATTTTACATATTTGAAGGTATATTATTGAATGAACGGAACAACTACAGAGAAATTTAAGGAAAGAGCAATCTTGGTGGGTGTAATTAGTAAAGAACAGACCGAAGAAGAGGTAAGTGAGTTTCTGGATGAATTAGAATTTCTGGTTGATACTGCCGGAGCCATTCCGGTTGAAAGATTTACACAAAAAGTAGATATTCAAAATTCACGTACCTATATCGGAAAAGGTAAATTAACTGAAATTGAGCAATTTATAAAAATACACAATATTGATCTTGTGATTTTTGATGACGAACTTTCACCAAGTCAGTTAAGAAATATTGAGCGTGAACTGGAATGCAGGATACTTGATCGTACCAATCTGATTCTTGATATTTTTGCAGGCAGGGCAAAAACAGCGCATGCTAAAACACAGGTTGAACTTGCCCAGTATCAATATCTGTTACCACGTTTAACCCGTTTGTGGACTCACCTTGAGAGACAGAAGGGAGGAATTGGGCTACGTGGCCCAGGAGAAACTGAAATTGAAACAGACCGCCGTATAATACGCGATAAGATAGCAAGGTTAAAGGGAGAACTGGAGAAAATAGACAGGCAAATGGCAACCCAGCGTAAGAATCGGGGAAAATTAATACGTGTTGCACTGGTCGGGTATACTAATGTAGGAAAATCAACCATAATGAATTTACTTAGTAAATCAGATGTATTTGCCGAGAACAAACTTTTTGCAACACTTGACACCACAGTAAGGAAGGTTGTTATAGGGAATCTTCCATTCCTCCTTTCTGATACTGTCGGATTTATTCGTAAACTTCCTCATAGCCTTGTAGAATCATTTAAATCAACACTCGATGAGCTGAGAGAGTCTGATATTCTGCTTCATGTTGTCGATATATCTCATCCCAATTTCGATGAGCAGATTAAAGTCGTTAATCAGATCTTATTTGAGATGGGAGTTTCCTACAAAACAACCTATGTTGTTTTTAATAAAATTGATGCATACAAATACTCTCCTAAAGATGATGATGACCTTACACCCCAATCAAAAGAAAATTATACGCTGGAAGAGTTAAAGAACAGCTGGATGGCAAAGGCCAATTCCAACTGTATTTTTATTTCAGCAGAGAAAAAAGAGAATATAGAGGAATTCAAAAACTTATTGTATGATAAAGTGAAGGAAATCCATATCACACGATATCCATACGATAATTTTCTTTATTAGGGATTCAATAACAGTACTGCAATTCTGATAAAAGGTATCTGATAAAAAAACCCGGAATAACCGGGTTTTATTTATAATAAATCTTTTTTTACAAGATATTCGGCAATCTGCACTGCATTCAGTGCCGCACCTTTTTTAATCTGATCACCCACACACCAGAAGGTAATACCCTTTGGATTGGTCAGATCTTTACGAATTCTTCCTACGAAAACATCATCCTCACCGGCAGAATAAAGAGGCATTGGATATTTTAAGTTTGCCGGATCATCGATTAGGGTGACTCCTTCTGCTTTCGAAATAGCCTTCCTCACTTCATCAACGGATAGCTCATTTTCAGTTTCCACCCACAATGCTTCAGAATGGTTTCTAAGAACAGGTACACGAACACAAGTAGCACTGACATCCGCATCGGTATGCATAATTTTTTTTGTTTCGTCATACATTTTCATTTCTTCTTTTGTATAACCGTTGTCCATAAACTTATCGACTTGTGGGATAACATTCATGGCAAGCTGGTATTGAAATTTTTCAACCTTTACCTCCTGGCCGGCAACTATTTGTTTCGACTGTTCTTCAAGTTCTGCCATAGCTTGTGCACCTGCACCACTTGCCGACTGATACGAAGCTACATGCACACGCTTAATATGGGATAACTCTTCAATGGGTTGTAAACAAACAACCATTTGTATAGTAGTACAATTCGGATTGGCGATAATGTTTCTGGGCCTTTCTTTCGCATCTTCTGCATTAACTTCAGGAACTACAAGAGGTACATCATCATCCATACGAAATGCACTTGAATTATCGATCATTATTGCACCATACTTGGTTATGGTTTCAGCATATTCCTTCGATGTTCCTGCTCCTGCTGAAGCAAGTGCAATATCGATATCCTTAAAATCATCACCATGTTTCAATTCCTTAACCACCAATTTCTTGCCTTTGAATGTATATTCTTTTCCTGCACTACGTTTTGAACCAAACAGTACCAATTCATCCATTGGAAAATTTCTTTCATCCAGGACTCTGAGAAATTCCTGGCCTACGGCGCCACTTACGCCTATAATTGCAACTTTCATTTCACTTAATTTTTTGATGGTTAAACTTAACAATATTACAAAATCCCTTTAAGGGATTTGATTTGTATGTGATAATATGTATTTTGAGCTTTGTTTAAGGATACAAAATTCGTAATATTTTTTTAATGAGAGCACTGGTATTGCTTTTTTTTATCATACCGGTTGTTTCGTTAGGTCAAATTATTTCTGCAGATTTTGAAAATGGAGACTTAACGGACTGGTATCAAAGCAGTTCAGATCACTGGGCCATTTCTGCTGACAATCCGGTGGAGGGACAATATTCACTAAAGCATCATTTCAATAATGATGAGGCTTCAACTGACTGGATTGCTCTGTTTCATGAACCGCTGCAATTGAAAGAGGGAAATACAAGCTGGCAGTTTTCAATTCGCTATGATTTCAATCCCTCGTCTGCTAATCACTGGGCCATTTTTTTATCTGATAATTCTCTTCCTGACAATACTATCGAATATGCTCTGGTTTTCGGTGTAAATTATAATGGAAACAGTGATGAATTGCAATTATGGGAAATATCTAATGGGATAACGAATTGCATATTGAATACAGGTTTTAACTGGGAGGATAATATCAAGAGGGGTGAGGTTGTTGGTTTCAAACTTAGTTTATCTAAATCAGGAGTATTTGCTATCAAAATAGACACTTCAGGAGGAATATATCATTCAATCGGTCAGCAAGAAATAGAACATAAGGAAAATATAAATGTATTTACACTTTATTACAAATACACTTCTACTTATGATGGTGGACTAACATTCGATGATTTCACAGCCACAGGAGAGTTATCAAACGAACATTCAACTCCCGGGATTGAATCCATCCATGTTATTCACTCGAAAGCTATCGAACTTAAATTTACTGAAGTTGTGAGATTAAGAGACGATCAGGAATTCTGTGTTGAAGGAGTAGGTTGTTCCATACCTGATTTAACGGCCGGGAGTATATTTCTGCTTGAATTACCTGGTATACTCCTTCCTGGCAGTCGTTATAATATACACCTGCCGGAAGTAGAAGATATGTATGGAAATCGATTGTCTTCCACGGAGTCAACTCAACAATTCTATTATCCGGAAGCATACGATATCGTAATCAATGAAATTCTTGCTGATCCTTCACCGCCTGTTTTAATGCCTGAAACAGAATTTGTAGAAATACTGAACACTTCAGCTGAAGATATTTCAGTTAAAGGATGGCTCATTGCAGCGAATGATAAAGTTATAGTATTATCGAATGCCATAATACCTGCAGGTGGATATGCCATATTATGCGATAAAGGATCAGGGCATTCTTTTGATACGATTTTTCATACCATTACCTGTAATAATTTCCCTGTATTGAATAACTCAGGAGCAGAAGTGAAACTTCTGGATTGCTCCGGAAGGTTGATTCATGCAATACAATATTCAGATGCCTGGTTTAGAACTCCAGGTAAAAGGAAGGGAGGGTGGTCACTGGAAATGTTAGATCCTTTTGATCCCTGTTCAAATACTGGCAACTGGATGGAATCCATTGCTTATCGGGGAGGCACACCTGGTAAAGAAAATTCAGTTTTTCAACCCGAATCTGATTATTCGCCACCGGAGTTATGGCGTGCAGCTATTACTAAATCAGGATCTGTAATGCTTTATTTCTCAGAACCTCTGGACAGTTTAAGAAGTATATCTACTAAATATTATATGGTTGATCAGAGGATAGGAAAACCGGATTCCATAAGGCCTGCATGGCCAATTTTGGACCGGATGGAACTTTTTTTCAATACTCCTTTTAAAAAAATGCAACAATATGAAATTCTAATCACAGCTGATGTATGCGATTGTTCAGGTTTTGTTATTAAGAATTCAGAAAACCATCAATTTTCTTTACCCGCAAAAGCTGATAGTGGAGATATTGCAATCAACGAGATCATGTTTGATCCCGGGCACGGGTTTATTGAATATCTTGAATTATACAATCATTCTGATAAAACAATCGATGTAGGTAATTACTGCATTATTGTCGGAGAACTGACCAGTGACAAATTACAAGTTACAAATGAGTATTTTCCTATTCCATCAGACAGTTATGCTATTATTGCAAATGATTATTCTGGTATTGACAATTCCGAAGTGTTTTCTGCTGCTGATAGAATTATACATATGCAGGGAATGCCATATCTTCCTAATTCCGGTTCTGTGATTTACCTTTTTAATGAAGATGGTAAAATTTGTGATGCAGCATCTTATTCTCCCAAATACCATCATGATTTTTTAACAGACACAAAAGGAGTAGCCTTGGAGAGAATTTCTGCTGACAGATCAGGGCTGAATCCTGGCAACTGGCATTCTGCCTCTTCCAATACCGGGTATCAGACTCCTGCAGCTTCAAATTCTCAATCTGAATTACAAAGGTCTGGCCGGGAGCTGACAATAAGCCCTGAAACCATCACACCGAATGGCGATGGTACCGACGATGAATTAATAATATATTACAGAATGGATAATCCCGGATATTTGACTCGTATAATGGTTTTCGATGCAAATGGAAGGAAAAGATATACCCTAGCCAATGGAGATATACTGGGTACAGAAGGATATTACAACTTCAATGGAAAAGATGCGCGAGGAAATATTCTCCCGACAGGATATTACGTTCTTTTTTTCGATGCTTATAGTACTAATGATAGCAGATACACTGTTAAGAAAAGTTTTGTAGTAGCCGGAGGCAGATAAAAAATCCCCGGATTTACCGGGGTTCGTAAGTATATAGTAAGAAAAGTTTAAAGATTACAGACCGTTTATGTGCTTCTCCAATTTTGATTTTAAATTAGCTGCTTTATTCTTGTGAACAATGTTTCTTTTTACAAGTTTATCAATCATAGAAGTCACTTTTGGATAAAGTTTTTCAGCTTCAGCCTTTTTGGAGACATTTCGCAATTGCTTGATTGCGTTTCTTGTACTCTTGGCAAAATATTTATTATGTACTTTTTTCTTCTCTGACTGCCTGTTTCTTTTTATTGCCGATTGATGATTTGCCATTATTCCGGGTTATTGTAATAATCTTTGTTTTAAATGAGGCGACAAAATTAGCTAAAAAATTGAATCCAAAAAATAATCTCAAGAAATAATTCATTAAACATTGTAGATTGATGGAGGAGGTATACGCTTGAAGACCAAGGCTGTACGAGAAGGGAGATATATTTTCAGCCAGTTGGAGCCTGATAAACCTCCCAGACGTTGAGGAAAATAAGTGATCGAATGGTCAACATTCCCAAATCCACCGAATATCTTATCGTCTGTGTCCAGCACTATTTTAAACTTACCCTGAGTCACCTGAATACCATAATCGGTATAGGAGCGATTTGGGTTAAAGTTGAAAACAAAAAGAAGATCACCTCTTTCAAAAGCAAGAATTTGATCGCCAGCATTTTCAAGTAAAAGATTACACCAGGGCTGGTCGAGGAAATCATTCTCAAGGTTCAGCTGCAACATACTGCGATCAAAATCACCCAGAAAATGATACCGTAATTCTTTATTGTCGGAAAGGCTCCATTGCCTTCGTGCGTATTTGTATGACCAGCCATTCCCTTCACGGGGAAAATCAATCCATTCGGGATGTCCGAACTCATTGCCCATAAAATTAAGGTATCCCCCGCCAGATGTAGCAAAAGTTATCAGCCTTATCATTTTATGCAAAGCCATACCACGCTCAATGATGAGGTTTTCCGATTCTTTGTTCATGTACCAGTACATCTCCTTATCAAGCAACCGGAAAATAATGGTTTTATCACCAACCAGGGCCTGATCATGCGATTCGGCATAAACAATTGTATTTTCAAAGGCTCTCCTGCTATTAAGCTCACTGTAAAGTTCACTAACGTTCCAGTTTTCATCAGCACGTTCTTTTATAACTTTTATCCAGTAATCGGGTATTCCCATAGCCAGTCGGAAGTCAAAACCCATACCTCCTTTTTCAAAAGCTTCGGCCAAACCAGGAAATCCGCTCATTTCCTCAGCAACAGTTATTGCATTGGGATTTACCTGATGTATCAACTCATTAGCGAGTGTGAGGTAAATAATAGCATCGCCGTCTTGACCTCCGTCAAAATAATAGTCGTAGCTTGTAAAACTTCGTTCTAATCCATGATCATAATAAAGCATACTGGTAATACCATCGAAACGAAAACCATCGAACTGATACTCTTCAATCCAGAACCTGCAGTTCGATAGCAAAAAATGCAATACATGGATATTGCCGTAATCGAAACAGAGAGAATCCCATGCGACATGCTCACGCCGTGAACCACTATGAAAATACAGGTTAGGATCTCCATCGAATCGTCCCAATCCTTCAGTTTCATTCTTCACTGCATGAGAGTGCACCAGGTCCATTATTACAGCAATACCGTAACTATGGGCCGTATCGATCAAGTCTTTCAAATCTTCAGGTGTTCCAAACCGTGAAGAAGCAGCAAAAAAATTTGATACATGGTAGCCGAAGGATCCATAATAAGGATGCTCCTGGATTGCCATTAACTGAATGGTATTGTAGCCGGCTTTTACAATTCGGGGAATGACCAGTTCCGTAAATTCTTTGTAAGTTCCAACTTTCTGATCTTCTGTAGCCATTCCTATATGAGCTTCGTAAATCAGCGGTTGTTTTGGTTTTGTTTTAAGCGGAGAGGATTTCCATTGGTAAGGCTCCAGTGCCCATACCTGGGCATCAAAAACCTTGGTTGTTTTATCTTGTAAGCATCTGTGAGCGTAGGAGGGAATACGATGCCCATGACCACCGTTCCAATACACCGAAAGCTTGAAACCTTGTCCGTGGTTCAGGACTTCATCAGGAAGATTCAGCTCCCAGTTGCCCTCTGTAAGTTTATTCAATTGATATTCTTCTTTTTCTTCCCAGTTGTTGAATTCACCAATTAGAAAAATTTTTACAGCATTAGGTGCCCACTCCCGGAATGTCCACCCTTCTTCAGTTTTATGCAATCCATAATACAAATGACCCGATGCAAAATCAATTAAGCTCCCTGCACTGCTGATAAGCTGTTCTTTTTTATCTAGTGCGGCTTTATAACGAAGGTGGATGATTTCCGTGTAAGGTTCCAGCCATGGATCTTCCTGTACGATAACGGGTGAATTCATTTATATACGCATTTCAAAAAGAGTCTACTTAAAGATAGCGATTTAAAGAATAAATTAACGTTTAACCAGCGGGTAAAGTTTAATTTGCAATACAATATAAAGTGCAATTAAAGGAGTTGATTTAAGGTACTGCCTTCTTACCTCGAAGATTAGATAAAAGTCTTTTCTTTGAACAGATTCATAATTTCAATCATTAGGTATTCGTACTAAAATTTATAATTTTGCATTCCTTTTGGCAATTGCGCTTGTGAAAGTAATCAACGATATATCGTCTATTAAGTTGACTCGTCCTGTGGCAACAATAGGAATTTTCGACGGAGTACACAGGGCACACCGTGCTGTGATCGATCGACTAAAAGTTATTGCTAATGATATTGCCGGAGAATCGGTTATAGTAACTTTATGGCCACACCCTCGTATTGTGCTGTATTCGGGAGAGGAACAGGTAAAGTTACTGAATACGCTGGATGAAAAAATAGTACTTCTGGAAGATCTCGAAGTAGACAATCTGATCATATTGCCTTTTAATAAAACATTTGCATCAACGGGATTTGAGGATTTTATAAAGAATATTCTGGTTGATCAACTGGGAATCGAACATTTGGTAGTAGGATACAACCATCAACTTGGAAAGGATCGCGAAGGTAACTTTAGTAAGTTGAAATTATTGGCTGAGCAATATAAATTTGGATTAACAGGATTGGATCCTTATTTATTTAACAATGAAAGAGTAAGCTCCTCAAGGATCAGAAAATATATTCTTGAAGGAAATATAGTCGAAGCAGGCGATAACCTGGGGTATCCTTTTTTTTTATCGGGAAAAGTAATTGGAGGCAATAAAAAGGGAAGAGATATTGGCTTCCCTACTGCAAATATTTCGATTTCTGATGTTCATAAAATTATTCCTTGCAACGGAGTGTATGCTGTTTTTGTCACAATTGAAGACAAAAATTTTCATGGAATGATGAACATTGGCTGCCGACCAACAGTTGATAAAGAATGTGTTC
>DAOUOU010000046.1 GCA_030626465.1 Bacteroidales bacterium | reverse complement strand
GTCAGTGGCAAGAAATGTTTTTCGATAAACGATATTCAGAAACCTATTTAATGAACCCGGATTTTATTCAGGTAGCCAGAGGTTTTGGTATTAAGGGGAAAAATGTACTGGACAGACCTGAACTTGATGCTGGTATCGAAGAAATGCTGAACCACAAAGGTGCGTTCCTGCTGGAAGTATCAATCGAAAAAGAGAATAATGTTTTTCCGATGGTTACTTCAGGCGCTTCCGTATCAGATGTAATTTTAGAATCCAAGAAATAATCATAATTCCGACTACAATGAAAGATACATACACAATAACGGCTTTTTCAGAACACCATATTGGTTTACTTAACCGTATAACCATAATCTTTACGCGTCGACAGGTGAATATTGAAACTCTTACGGTTTCTCAATCTGCTATCCAGGGTATTCATAAATTCACTATTGTTGTAAACGAAACCAGGGAAAAAGTTGAGAAAGTTGTCAAACAGATTGAGAAACAAGTTGAAGTATTAAAAGCTTTTTATCATCCGGACAGTGAAATTGTACACCAGGAAATTGCACTGTACAAGGTACCAACAGTGGAGCTTCTTCAAAGTAACAGCCTTGAACAAATAATTCGTAAGCATAATGCCCGTATCCTTGAGGTTACGCCAGAGTATACAGTTATTGAAAAAACTGGTCATAAAATAGAGACCCAGGAGCTTTTTGAACAATTATCTGCTTATGGAGTGAAACAATTTACCAGATCAGGGCGTGTTGCAGTGACTAGATTAAGCCAAGAACTATTAACTAATTATCTTCGTGAAATCGATGAAAAAGAAACTGAATCATCAGCAATCAAAACATAGAAAATCAAATAAATAAATTAAGAATCATGGCAAAAATCAATTTTGGAGGAGTTGAAGAAACCGTAATCAAACGAGATGAATTTCCTCTTTCGAAAGCACAGGAAGTACTTAAAAATGAAACTATTGCAATAATCGGTTATGGTGTTCAGGGACCTGCACAGGCGTTGAATATGAAAGACAATGGCATACATGTAATCATTGGCCAGTCGCCCGACTTTAAATCCGATTGGGATCGGGCTGAGGCTGACGGATGGGTACCTGGGGTAAATTTATTCCCAATTGAAGAAGCAGCTAAAAAGGGTACCATCATTCAATATCTGGTATCTGACGCAGCACAGCGTGAAGTTTGGCCGGTATTAAAAGGATGTCTGAACGAAGGGGATGCCTTGTATTTTTCTCATGGCTTTTCAATCACCTTTAAGGAACAGACAGGTGTTGTTCCTCCATCCAATATCGATGTAATTTTATGTGCTCCCAAAGGATCAGGCACAAGCGTTCGTCGTAACTTCCTGGCAGGAGCAGGAATAAATTCAAGCTACGCGGTCTTTCAGGACTATACCGGTAAAGCAGAAGAGAGGACACTTGCAATTGGAATAGCAATAGGCTCAGGATACCTCTTCCCCACAACATTCGAAAATGAAGTTTTTTCTGATCTGACAGGAGAACGTGGTGTTTTAATGGGTGCTCTTGCAGGTATAATGGACGCACAGTATCAGATTTTAAGAGAGAATGGCCATAGTCCGAGTGAAGCTTTCAATGAAACTGTTGAAGAATTGACACAAAGTCTTATTCGTCTTGTTGATGAAAACGGTATGGATTGGATGTATGCTAACTGCAGCGCCACCGCTCAACGAGGAGCTCTTGACTGGAGACCCAGGTTCAAGGAAGCTACCCTTCCTGTATTCAAAGAATTGTATGGCAAAGTGAGATCTGGTGAAGAATGTACCAGGGTTCTTGATTCAACAGGAACTGCGGATTATAAAGAACAACTGGGAAGAGAACTTAAAGAACTTAGGGAATCTGAAATTTGGGCTACAGGAGCGCAGGTACGTAAACTGCGGCCAAATAAATAGAACTGAATCGATAAGCACCATACAACCCCCATTCTTTTGATGGGGGTTTTTTTGAATCTTTGAACATCTTTTTCACACTGTTCTCACAATTTCAGGTTTTTGTATTAAAAAAAATGACACTAAATTTGAGAAAAGTCAAAACATTGGAAGATAGAAAATTTGAAAAAATAAGGCTATTTCACGCAGTCTGGTTCCCACTTCTATTTGTAGCTGTTTTATGGGCTGTCAAAGGAATCGAAATTTTGACCGATTCCAGTTTCTCAAGATTTGGTCTTTACCCTTTAGAAATTAAGGGTTTACGGGGAATTTTGTTTGCACCATTTATTCATGGAAGCTGGGAACATTTAATCAATAACAGTATCCCGGTTTTTATATTAATCCTGACTTTGTTTTATTTTTATCATGAAATATCATTTAAAGTATTTATCCTTCTTTTTTTCATCCACAATTTTTGGCTCTGGTTTTTTGGAAGAGATGCATATCATATTGGAGCAAGCGGTATAATATACGGATTAGGAGCATTTCTATTTGTAAGTGGTATGATTAGAAAGAATACACATCTGATGGCCATATCGATGCTGATGGCTTTTCTTTATGGCAGTATGGTATGGGGAATATTTCCTCTTGTTGAAAGTGTCTCATGGGAAGGACACCTTACAGGAATGGTTGCGGGTATTGTACTGGCATTTTATTACAGACAATATGGGCCGTCTCCTAATTTTGGCAAATGGAAATACGAATACCCGGAAGATGATGCTCAACTATCTGAAAGTGATAATGAGTATTGGAAGATCACAGAAGAAAAAGAAGAAGAAGAAAGAAAAGCTCAAACGTAACTACAGGACAGAATTGTTATAAAAATAGAAATGGAAAAATTGCTATATTAGATTCCAAAATTTTATTTGTTCTCTTGAATACTTTTTAATTTCATATTAACTCATTCGATCAAATGAAACCTGACAAAATACTTATTATCTTATTGTCTTTTACAACTTCTCTTTACTTAACTGGTCAGACTTTGGAAGAACGAGAGAAACAAATCGTAAAGCGGAACAATATTAAAACCAAAATTCAATATGATTATAAATACGTGAACGGAAAGCCGTCCAAAAAAGGACGACAAGCCAGTATTACCTGGTATTCAACAGGAGGTGAAATACTGCAGAAGAACTATCTTAATACTAAAGGAGAAGTTAGTAGCTGGGAAAAGTATGAGTACGATAAGAAGGAGAATCGTACGCTTTATGAAAGAGAGAGTAGCAACAGCAAATACAGAAAGGCATCAAAATACAACCAGGAGAATCAAGCCATCCTTGAGGCCGGTTACAGTGGAGAAGAAAAATTTAAAACTACCTATTCCTATACTGCTGCCGGAAAACCTTCCAAAATAATACGATACATTAATAATCATATCGAGGAGAAGCTCGTTTATGAACATTCTGGCAATACAGCTATTGCAAGTGTATACATGGGAGGTAAATCACCTTCTTCAAAGATTAAGTTAGAGTATAACATCCGGGGAAATATAATTGAGGAAACAGTTCTTAGCTTAGACAACAGAGAATTGGAGAAAAAAACTTTCAGATACAACAGCGCATCACAAATTATCGAAGAAGAAAAAACACGAGATGGTAGCTTCTATTACAGAATCACATACGCTTATAATGTTAAAGGAAACCTGATGAAAGTATCTGAAGAAACTCTCGCAAAGAAAGAGTACATTAAGAAGGTCTATATTTTTGATACAAGTAATAATCTTATAAAATATAAATGGCGCCGTAATCCATCAGACGAATTCAATGTGAAGATATATACGTATGACTCAAAAGGAATTTGCCTGACTGAAAAAACATACTATCCTAAAGCCAAATACAGGTCGATGGCAAAATACCAGTATACATTTTATTAACCCGCATAAAAATGTTGATGCGTATCCATTCCGAAGATCCCGGTGATCGCCAGATTCTAAAACTTGTTGAAATATTAAAGCAAGATGGTGTTATTATTTACCCAACAGATACTGTGTACGGTTTTGGATGTGATATTTCAAAGGCCAAAGCTGTTGAGCGTATAGCTCGTCTTAAAGGCATAAGACTTGAGAAATCCAATTTTTCTTTTATCTGTCACGATTTAAGTCATTTATCAATTTATACCAGACATATTGATAACCAGACCTTCAAGCTGATGAAAAAGTATCTTCCGGGTCCTTATACCTTTATCCTTCCTGCAAGCAATAATATTCCAAAAATTTTCAAGAACAAGAAAAAAACCGTTGGTATCCGAATTCCTGATCATAATATTCCTTTGGAGATTGTAAAACAATTGGGTAATCCATTGCTGACCACCTCTATTCATGATATTGATCATGTGCTTGACTATACGACAGATCCAGAGCTTATCCATGAAAATCTTGGCCATCTGGTCGATGTTGTAATCGATGGTGGATTTGGCAACAATATCCCTTCTACAGTTGTCGATTGCACCGGAGAGACGCCTACCATCATCAGAGAAGGCCTGGGAGTATTTGAAGAATAGCTGATTATTTTTTCCAGAAAGTAGGTGTAAATAAAACCAGAACGGTGAAAAGCTCTAACCTGCCAATAAGCATCAAAAAGGAAAGAAACCATTTTCCAAAATCGTTGAAATGTGCATAGTTGAAAGCAGGCCCTACATCACCAATACCCGGACCAATATTACCGAGAGTTGCGGCCACCGCACCAATAGATGTGCTCAGATCATAACCCATAAAGGCAACAACAATAACACCGATTACGGTTATTAATATATACACAGAAATAAAAGCCAGCACATTTGTAATAATCTCTGGTTTAACTGCTTCACGGTTAAGTCGTACAGGAACAATAGCATTGGGATGGATCAATCGTTTAAGCTCCAACAGACCATTTTTTAAGAGCAATACTACTCGTACAATCTTAATACTTCCGCCTGTAGATCCTGAGGAGCCTCCAAAAAACATCAAAACCAACAGTAACACAATTGCCGATGGCATCCAACGCATATAGTCAGCTGTTGCGTAACCGGTTGTTGTAATAACAGACACCACCTGAAACAAAGCATCACGAAATGATTTTTCAATACTCTGGCCTTGATTGGTGAAGATTAATATTAAAGTCACCAGCAAAGTGAAGAGTCCGATAAAGGAGAGGAAAGCCCTGAATTCTTCATTTTTCCAAATACTTCTGAATTTCAGGTGCAATGCAAAATATGAAAGTGCAAAGTTAATTCCGGCAACAATCATAAAAAAAGTGATCACATAATGAATATATGGTGAGCTATAAAAAGCAATACCGGCCTGCTTGGTTGAATAACCTCCTGTTGCAAGTGTGGTAAAAGAATGGCATACTGCATCGAACAATGACATGCCTCCAAGTAATAGCAAAATAACCTCTCCCATTGTAATAATGAAATATACACCCCACAAACGTTTTGCTGTTTCCTTGATCCTCGGATGTAGTTTATCGGGAGTTGGACCCGGGACTTCTGCTATAAATAATTGCATCCCACCGATGCCTAATATTGGGAGGATAACGAGTGAAAGAACAATGATACCCATACCTCCAAGCCACTGTGTCATGCTCCTCCAAAACAATAATCCATGTGATAGAGATTCAATGTCATTAAGAATTGATGCTCCGGTTGTAGTAAATCCTGATATAGTCTCGAAAAATGCATCGGTATAAGAAGGAATAGTTCCCGTGATAACAAATGGTATTGATCCAAACAAAGAAAATAATACCCATCCTATACTAACAATAATATAACCTTCACGTTTTCCGACATTTTTATTGCATTTTCTGAAAGTAGCCCAAAGCAAAAAACCTGCAAAAGCCGTAAAAAATGATGATAAAAAAATATACAGGGCATCATTATCTCCATATAAAATTGAAACGGGTGCAGCAAGAAACATGAAAGCTCCTTCGAGAATAAGGAGAACACCTAAAATGAAGGCCACCACACGAAAATTGATCATAGCAGGCTAATTGAAAAATTTACTCACTTTTGGAATGGCTGATGGAAGTGTAAACACAACAACCTTATCACCAGGTTTTATCAGGGTATACCCATTGGCAATAAAGCTTGATTCTCCTCTGATAATTCCACCGACGATTGAATTTTTTGGAAAACTCAGCTGATGAAGCGAAGCCTGAGTTATTTTAGTATCCTCTTTAACATCAAATTCCAGGACCTCAGCATCGGTACCGATAAGACATTTTACCGCCGATACTGATTCACTGGACGTAAACCGGAAAATGCGACTTGCTGCAATTAACTTTTTATTGATGATTGTATCTATACCCATATTTTCAGCCAGAGCTATATAATCAATTATCTCAACTTCGCAGATTGTCTTCTTTACTCCTAATCTTCTTGCAAGCAAACACGAAAGAATATTTGTTTCAGAATCACCGGTAACCGCTATAAATGCATCCATGTTCTCCAGTCCCTCATCTGTTAGCATATTTACATCTCTTCCATCGCCATTAATTACCAGGGTATTATTCAGCATATTTGAGAGTTTATAACTTTTTTCCCTGTCCTGTTCAATTAGCTTAATATTATGCTGTGTTCCCAGATCTTTTGCTGTTAACATTCCAATCCTGCTTCCCCCCAGAATCATAATATTGCGAACCTCGTATTTTTTCTTCCCGGAGAGCTCAAAAAGATTCTCAATCCCATCCTGGGTCGCGATTACATAAATAAAATCACCCGTCTGAATTACAAAATCCCCGGTTGGAATAATAGTTTCACTGTCGCGAGTAACAGCTACAGCCCGAAATTCATGTTTTTCTTCTTCCTTACCTATTTCATATAAGCTCCTGTCAGCAATTTTTGAATCTTCATCTATTTTCACTACAAACAGAGAAAGTTTCCCTCCGGAGAAATCAACAATATCCGTACTTCCTGTCTGATGCAACAAACCAACAATCTCACGTGAAGCAATTTTCTCCGGATATATCATGTAGTCAATCCCCATACTGATGAAATGCTCACGGTGTTTGACATACAAATATTCCTGGTTATCTATTCGGGCTATTGTTTTTTTGGCACCTAATCTTTTGCTAAGTATGGATGCCGTTATGTTGGTTTCTTCTTTTCGGGCTACAGAAATAAACAAATCTGCTTTCTTTACACCGCAATCCATAAGATCAGATATTGATGTAGCAGAACCTCCCCGCGTTAATACATCAAGATTAGCTCCAACCTGCCGGAGCTTGGTTTCATCGGGGTCAATCAATACAATATCATGATGTTCCTGGCTAAGCATTTTAGCCAAATGAGATCCAACCGCTCCTGCACCTGCAACTATGATTTTCATCGAACTTGTCTTAAAAATCCAAGCAAAGTAAACTATTCTTCAAAGAATATACTATAAGAATCAATATTTTCTACAAAAAGGAGTAGTAAGATTTTGTTTACCTGTTAGTTATGTAAATATTTGTATTGCTATTCAGTAGTTCTTACCTGTGAAGAGGACAGTATTTATTTCAGTTTAATGTATAAGGCGCCATCGCTTATAACATGGTGAATATCAATTTTATATCCTTTTGCAAATTTATCCCATGCATTATACATGTTTTTTGATATATGTTCACTTATAACGATATGTTTGGGCATAAAGTGAGTAATATTTGTAACAACAGGATATCCCGAAAATCTCCCGATAATTAACCAGTCTATTTCCGTTCTGCCTGGTACCCAGCCATCTGGAGGTATTAATGTCCCTCCCTCATATATCAGAATATCCTCATCAGGACAATGAATAAATATTCCACATGCTTTTCTTTCAATTGTAATTTCCTGTCCGTATATGGTTTTATTCAGGGGAATTTCTTGAAACACAGAATATTCAGTAGTTTTTACAAGCTTTCTGCTCACCTGAAAATCATGATTCCATTTTTTTATACTTGCACTATCCTCTTTCAAATGTGCATGAGAGAGCATCAAATGATTGTGACCATTTAAAAAGCTAAGAGTTGAATTCTTGCCATAATTGTACACAATAATTTCTTTCATTCTCTCTTGTCTGTTGTAAGTCAACAGATTCAAGAAAAGAAAAAATACTATGCCAATTCCGATAGTGTATACGGTATATACTTTTTTAAATTTTCTTACTGCAATCAGTAACAGGATAATAAAGAAATATGCTGCACAAAGATGGATGATTTCAAACCTGATATTTGAGATACTTGCTAAGGGTAATCGACTGACACCTTCGATTAACAGGTACATACTTTTTAGCAAATAATTCAGTCCGGATGAGAGAATATGAACAAGAGGACTTATAGGAATAGAGAGAAAAAGTACTATGGTCAATACCATAATTAACCATACCAGCGGAATTATAAATACAGTAGTGAGCCAGAAATATGTCGGAAACTGATGAAAATAGAGTAAACTCAGGGGAAAAATCGAAACTTGTGCTGCAATACTAACTGTTACCAGTTGCCATGCTCTGTCGAGGAGAACATGATTTATAACCACACTATTTACCAGTCGGGGCTGAATATATAAAATGCCCAGCACAGCCAGGTAAGAAAATTGAAATCCCGGATTGAACAGCTCCAAAGGATCAATTAATAATGCAATAAGTGCAGAGGCAGCCAAAATATTATAGCTGTTAATATGCCTGTTAAAACTCTTACCTGTCAGAAACAGCGAAAACATCAAAGCAGCTCTGACTACCGGAGATGAAAGTCCGGTAATAAAAGCAAAAAACCAGATAACAATTACTATCAGACTTAATTTAAAAAATCTGAAAAATGGTGTTTGATTTCTTCTGAAAAGAAGCATATTAAGAAAAAGATACAGAATTCCGACGTGCAATCCGGATACTGCTAAAACATGCATTGCTCCGGCAACAGAAAATTTATTCCTGATTTCATCATTCAGAAGATCACGGTTTCCGGCAACAAGAGCTGACAATATTGCCAGTTCATTATCATTAATAGAGTGGCGTTCGAAATTTTGAATGATCTTCTTTTGTAAAGTTTTAGCAAGCCTTTTCAACAGAAACCTTCCCGAGTTACGTCCATATATTACATCCTCATGCAGTGCATAGGCAGTATAGTGTATTCTCTTGTTGCGCATGTGTTTCTTATAATCAAATTCACCCGGATTTCCCCTGTTCGTTATACGCTGCAATTTGGAAGTAAAACAGATTGAATCTCCTATACCAGGAATTATTGGAACGGTATCTTTTGATACATACAACCGAATGTATTCACGAATATCTATTTTCCTGTTTTTATAGGAATAACTATGCGCCTGACAATCAATCTGAATTGATCTTTCTTTAATTTCGGGAGAGTGTTTTACAATACCGGTAACCAGAACACTATGTTCCGGAAAATCGTGGTAATCACAAGCTGAGTTGAAAGAAAAAAGACCGTAAAGAAAAAAAATATTAAAAATAATTATTCCGCTTAGCAGCCTGAAATGCTTCTTCCAAACTGAAAAAATCTGTACCAATACGAGCAGCACAGTGATTAATAACAGGGCAAAAAACAGGATGTTAAAATGATTTTGAAACATAGAGATACAACCAATACCTGCAACATATGGAACAAGTAAACGAATGAATGGGAGTTGCTTGAAATTCAATTGCGGAATCATAACCACTAACGCTCTTTAAGAAATAGTCTAAACTGTATTTATATCTGGCGTAATTTACAAAAAATAAGTAATTTCCCTTCGGAAAAAACAAAGATGGAATCGTTTATTTTAGAGCTATTCTCTTACCTTCACAAAACATGAGAAATATATATCAGGATATACTACAAAATCAAATAAATTAAAAGATTAGAAAATGGCAAATTTGAAGACCAGTTATTTGGGTATTGAATTGAAGAACCCTGTTATTGTTGGAGCGAGCAACATTGTAAATAATCTGGAGAACGTGAAAAAAGTAGAAGAAGCAGGTGCCGGAGCTATCGTCTACAGGTCGTTATTTGAAGAACAAATACAACTTGAGAGTGCACAACTCGATGATAAATTGCATGAATACAGTGAACGCAGTGCCGAAATGATCAATCTTTTTCCAAACATCGAGCATGCAGGACCGGAAGAGCATTTATTTAACCTTGCCCTGGTTAAGAAAACCATCAAAATACCGGTTATTGCCAGTCTGAATGCTATACTTAAAGATTCATGGATCGATTATGCCAGGCGTATTGAAGAAATGGGAGTAGATGCCCTGGAGCTGAATTTTTACTATGTTCCGCGCGATGTTGATTTTGACGGCCATACATTAATTGACCAGCAGGTTGAGATTCTTAAAGCTGTAAAACAGAACGTGAAAATACCTGTAAGCGTTAAGCTAAGCCCTTTCTATGCAAATCCTTTAAATCTGGTCTCAAAACTGGACAAAGCCGGTACAAATGGATTTGTCTTATTCAACAGACTCTTTCAGCCTGAAATTGATATGGACAAAGAGGAACACTTTTCTCCTATCAATTTGAGTTCACCCGAGGATAATCGACTTCCCCTGAGATTTGCAGGTCTGCTATATGGAAATATCAACGGTAGTCTTTGCAGCAATACAGGCATATTTACAGGACAAGACGTTGCCAAAATGATTCTTGCTGGTGCAGATTGCGTGCAGGTAGTAAGTACAGTATACAAAAACAAGATTGAATACATTGCTACAATACTGAGAGATCTGGAAGCCTGGATGGATAGCAAAGGGTACAAATCGCTTAATGATTTCAGAGGAAAATTATCAAACAAAAATGTGAACGATCCATTTGTATACAAAAGGGCTCAATATATCGACCTTCTTTTAAAATCCGATGAGATCCTTGTAAAACATCCTTTAAGGTAAATACATACAAACGAGCGTTAGAAGAGATTGCCCTTCTCCTTATGTTCGTCCCACTATCCTTATGGTATATTTGTTTTAAATATTAGCCCCAAGGGGTGGTACTCAACAGCCCCGGGTATCAGCCCGGGGGTTAAGCAATACAATATAATACAAGCACCATGTACCTACGTTAAAGCTTCGGCCCAGGCATCAGGTGCGCCTGTCTGCCGGCCAGGCAGGAAATCAATAATTTTACACAAGCCACAATCGTATATAAAAAACTACATACACATTACCTTTAAGACTAAGGATTGCGCCCCGATGGATTGTTTGATAGTGTAGTTTTACTTATTTTGGGTCAGCTAAAGTAAAAATATAAAGGTATCGGTATACACCGTTGTACACAAGCTGCCAGGAAGTAAAAACGAGACTGTATTCACTAAAAAGCATAACTATTTGTGATTATACTCTATATTTTTGTATTTTTGAATAAAAAAACAAATGTATAAAAGAAGTTTAACTGATATAATCACTCGTAAAATCGGCAGTGGAAAAGCAATCTTGCTTATTGGTCCTCGTCAGGTTGGAAAAACTACACTAATTAAATCCTTATTGGAAGATAGAGAGCATTTGTTTTTAGATGCAGATGACCCTACAATAAGAACTATTCTGGCAAAGCCAAATACGGAACAACTGAGAAGTATTATTGGGAATAATAAAGTTCTATTTATTGATGAGGCGCAAAGAATTTCAGGCATAGGGCTTACATTGAAAATAATCATTGATCAGTTTAAAGGAGTTCAGTTATTTGTGAGTGGGTCTTCATCCTTTAATTTATCAAGCGAATTAAATGAGACATTAACAGGTCGGAAATGGGAATATGAATTGTTTCCTATTAGTTGGGATGAATATGAAACCCACCATGGTTATATAGTTTCTGAACAACAGATAGAGAATCGATTGCTATATGGATTTTACCCTGATGTTCTTAATAATCCAGGAGAAGAAAAAGAAATTTTAAAACAACTGGTTAATAGTTACTTATATAAAGATATATTAGCATATTCGCATATTAGAAAACCAGAAGTACTAGAGAAATTAGTTCAGTCACTTGCATTGCAAATTGGAAGTGAGGTTAGTTATAATGAACTTGCACAAATTGTGGGTGTTGATAAAAACACTATTGGGAATTACATAGATATTCTTCAAAAAGGATATATCGTTTTTAAACTAGGAACTTATAGTAGAAACCTTAGGAATGAGATAAAAAAGAATAAGAAGATCTATTTTTATGATAATGGTGTAAGAAATATGGTTCTAGGAAATTTTAATAGTTTAGAGTTGCGGCAGGATACAGGAGCATTGTGGGAGAACTTTCTAATTTCGGAACGCATGAAGCAGAACATTTATAAGAATAGCCTTGCAAAAATGTACTTTTGGCGCACCAAACAACAGCAAGAAATTGATCTGGTAGAAGAAAAAGATGGACTATTAACTGGTTTTGAATTCAAATGGAAAGCAAAGAGACAAACAAAATTGCCCAAAACATTTATTGAGACTTATAATGCAAAAGGAGAAATAATTGATAAATCAAACTTTAGAGAATTTGTAGCTAAATAGCCAGTGTACAACAAAGCATAATAGCCCTTAGCTAAAAGTGCTTTGTTTGAGTGCCTGTAGTTTCTAAAAGCATTTTTAACCGGTGATAGTACACAGCGCGCAAACACATGACTACCGATGGTAGTCAAAGTGTATTCATACCAACGATTCATGCATCAACTCCGCTCAGGCTGACCTGTAAGTCATGTTAAGCCCCCGTCCGGCCTTGCTCCGCTGACCGCGTGTCGCCTAAGCTTTAGAGGTAGCACAAACTATACGAAGACGATGCATGAGGACAAACCAGATAAAATATGTTTGTAAGCACACCCTGGCAAAGAAGTTTGTAGGGAAGGATTTGCAAAATAAGCCCAATACTATTTTACGATCTTCGTTTTATACGCAGCATTGTCTTTCCCTTTGGCTATGTCGTTCAGTTTTCCTTTCAATAATTTTTTCTTTAAGGGAGCAATACGGTCAACAAAGAGTACTCCTTCAAGATGATCGCACTCGTGCTGGATAACTCTTGCCCTAACACCGTTGTAGGTCTTATCATGAAATTTGAAATGCTCATCGTAATACTGAATACGAATATGTCCGGATCGGTCAACATCTTCACGTATATTCGGTAAGCTAAGACAACCTTCTGAAAAGGTCCAGGTATCGCCTGTTTCTTCAATTATTTTCGGATTAATAAATGCCCTTTTAAAACCTTCCATAGAAGGATCGTCTTCGGCCAGGGCAGTTCCGTCAATTACAAAAATACGAATCGATTTACCAATCTGGGGTGCAGAAAGACCCACACCATCACTAACGTGCATGGTTTCGAACATGTCATCAATTAGCTTGTTGAGCTTCGGGTAATCTTTGTCAATTTCTTTTGAGACTTTTCTTAGAAGAGGCGAACCGTATACAACAATGGGATAGATCATACTATTTGAGATTTGAATTCTTGTCTTTCATTTCGAGATACGATTGCAGCAATATGGTTGCACTAACCTTATCGAGCAGAGCCTTGTCCTGTCTTTTTTTCTTTTTCAACCCTCCATCGATCATGGCCTGAGCAGCCATTTTAGAAGTAAACCGTTCATCCATCAGGTAATAGTTCATACCGGGAAAATGCTTCTTAAAATGAGAAATAAAATCATTCACATACGGAACAGCTTCCGAGGGTGTGTTGTTCATTTGTTTTGGATAGCCGATGACAACAAGGTCAACTACCTCCCTGCTGAAATAATTCTTAAGATATTCTATCGTTTCATGGGCTCCAACGGTATCCAGACCGTTTGCAATCATCTGGTTTGGATCGGTAACTGCAAGCCCGACCCTTTTTCGCCCGTAATCAATAGATAGGATCCTTCCCATAATTCAATCTCCGGTTAGGAATGCTATTATAACAATATCCTTTGTATCTCGCAAACAATTAAGGGGATGAAAAATCTCACCCCCCTTATGTTATCCTTCTCTTTTCTTTGCTACTCTTTGCTAAAATCCATTGCTGCCAGACGTTTGTAACTTTTGTATCTCCACTTCGCACTCTCTTCCGCAGCAATAAATAATTCGGCCGCTTCTTTCGGAAATGCTTTTTTCAGCGAAGTATACCGGACTTCCCCATTCAGAAATTCCTGGAATGCTTCCCAGACGGGTTCTTTTGAGTCGAGCTGGAAGGGATTCTGACCCTCCTGTTCAAGCATCGGATTGTAACGGAACAGATGCCAGTAACCTGATTCGACAGCACGTTTTTCTTCATTCTGAGAATGGGACATTCCGGCTCTCAAACCATGATTAATACATGGAGAATAGGCAATTATCAATGAAGGTCCCGGGTAAACTTCAGCTTCCCTGAGCACCTTTAGGTATTGATTCATATTGGCTCCCATAGCAACCTGTGCAACATAAACATACCCGTAAATCATGGCCATTGCACCGAGATCTTTCTTACGTATCTTTTTCCCTGATGCAGCAAACTTGGCCACAGCCCCGATAGGTGTAGATTTCGATGCCTGGCCTCCCGTATTGGAATACACTTCGGTGTCCATCACCAGGATGTTGATATCATCTCCTGAGGCGATAACATGGTCTAAACCACCGTATCCGATATCATAGGCCCAGCCATCACCACCCATGACCCACACTGATTTTTTGATCAGGTATTGTTCAAGATCAAGTATCTCTTTCGCCACCGGATCATTTTCTTTCTTAAGAGCAGTAATAACTTTTGCAGAGGCTGTTTTTGATTTTTCCGCATCATCCCTGCCCTCAAGCCATTCAACAAAAGCTTCCCTGGTTAAAGATGCTATTTTCCCTTCTTCAAGAGCTTTTTTCATCTTCAACTCTATCCTATCGCGTAATTTTCCTATACCTAAAGTTATACCATATCCATATTCGGCATTGTCTTCAAACAATGAATTGGCCCAGGCAGGGCCTTTACCTTCCGCATTTGTCCGGTAAGGAGTTGAAGGTGCCGATCCTCCGTAGATTGATGAGCAGCCGGTTGCACTCGTAATGATCATACGATCGCCATAAAGCTGAGTAATCAGTTTGATATAAGGAGTCTCGCCACAACCTGCGCAAGCTCCTGAGAATTCAAAGAGAGGTTGTGCAAACTGACTGTTCTTAATGTTTTGACTAATATTTATACGATCAGTTTTGTAAGTGACTTTTTCAGCCATATACTCCCAATTGGCAGTTTCTTTCTTCTGAGAATCCAGAGATTTCATTATCAGGGATTTCTCTTTGGAGGGACAAATCTCTGCGCATACTCCACAACCGGTACAATCCAGAGGACTCACCTGTATACGGTATTTCAACCCCTCCAATTCTTTTCCTCTTGCTTCAAGCAGCACCACATCTTTCGGAAGCTTACCTGCCTCCGTTTCATTAAGCAGGAATGGGCGAATACAGGCATGAGGACAGACATATGCACACTGATTACACTGAATACAATTTTCAGGTAACCATTCAGGCACATCAACAGCAATACCACGCTTTTCATAAACAGTAGTCCCTGCAGGGAATGTACCATCCTCTCTGTCAATGAACACACTAACCGGAAGATCATCACCCTTAAGTGAATTGATAGGTATCGCAACATTTTTAACAAAATCAGGTAATCCTTTTGATGCTTCGTCTTTCTTTTTTATATCCAGTTTGGCCCAGCTGGCAGGAATTTCAACTTTATGTATATCACCACCTCTGTCAACAGCCAGGTTGTTCATTCGTACAATTTCTTCCCCTTTTTTGCCAAAGGTTTTCTCAATGGCCTTTTTCATTTCGCTAACAGATTCTTTATAGGGTATCACGTTAGCAATCTTGAAAAATGCAGATTGCATTATAGTGTTCGTGCGATTTCCCAGACCAATTTCTGACGCGATCTTGGTGGCATTGATGATATAAAAATCAATCTCATTTATTGCAAGGTATTTTTTAAAAGAATCCGGAAGACGTTTCTTTGTTTCTTCCTCATCCCAGATACTGTTCAAAAGGAAGGTGCCACCTTTTTTCAATCCTTTCAGCATATCGTACTTATCCAGATAAGACGGAACATGACATGCAACAAAATCGGGGGTATTCACAAGATATGATGAACGAATGAACTCGTCTCCAAACCGAAGATGAGATGTAGTGATGCCTCCTGATTTCTTAGAATCGTATGAAAAGTACGCCTGAGTATACTTATCGGTAGTATCACCAATAATTTTTATTGAGTTTTTGTTGGCACCAACAGTACCATCAGAACCTAATCCGTAAAATTTTGCTTCAAATGTACCCTTATGCTCCAGGCTGATTTCTTCCTTCATAGGAAGGGAAGTAAAAGTAACATCGTCAACAATGCCAAGTGTGAATCTGTTTT
>DAOUOU010000160.1 GCA_030626465.1 Bacteroidales bacterium | reverse complement strand
ATAACTCTTTACTATTTATTGGCTGAAAATGAGGACGATAAATATTTTTAGCCTTACGAGGAATTCTTAAAAAGAAAATGCTTAGAAGAAATATACCTGCTGCAACGGGAAAAATCATTTTCAGATGCATTCGTGTAAAAATATATCCCGAAAGTATTGAAGCTATAGCCCAGCCAAAAGAACCCCAAAGACGAAGATTCCCGTAATTGTACTTTGGATTCACTTTTGTGTATTCAACAGCCAGGGCATCCGTTAAAGGTCCTAAAGGATGAATGAAAACAGTAAGAAAAAGAATGTAAGCAATCAACCACCAGAAACTGAACACATCTCCCAGAAATGCTATCATAACAGCACTGATAAATACCGCTATCCTTAATGTTGGCCTTATTCCTCGTCTATCTGCCATCACACCCCAGACAGGAACAATCAATACTATTGTTGCCTGTATCAGAGCATTGATCACTCCTATTTGTGTGCCTGTAAAATCATTTTCCTCGAGATACACATTGTAAAACACCTTCCAGATGGCAAAACCCATGTATAATATAATATATATGGCTTTTACTTTAATACCTGTCATAATCTTCTTCAAAAGTATTTAAATATGCAAGAGCGGGCAAATGTATAATTATTTTGCAGGAAGCCCATTTCTCTGGAATGAATAGTAACATCAATGTTCATATGGTTTAGTAAATCCGGCTATTGCATTTTAGTTAAAAGTACCCTAATATTAAGGATGGAAAATTAAACCTGAGAAATATGCAGGAGGTATACATGAAATGGGAACCTGGATTCAACCTTGGTATTCCCGAAATTGACAATCAGCACAAAAGGATCATTGATCTTATAAATGATCTCAATAAGGCATTTGTGGAAAATGATACGAATCAAAGAATTGGGAAAATTCTGGATGAATTGTCGGAATATGCCGACTATCATTTCAAGACAGAAGAAAAGTATTTTGAGGTATCAAATTTCCCTTTGATGAATGAACATATTGCGCAACACGAATATTTCATTTCCAAAGTAGAAGACTTCAGAAAGAAATTCGAGAGCGGGCAGCCGATAACCTTCCGGCTGATGAAGTTTTTGCGCGGCTGGTTAACCAATCATATTCTGGATGCCGACAGGGAGTATGTTGTAATTATAAAACCCAGGATTCATTAATTATTTAATAAACTGGATTTCTGATTAGAACAATTACAAATTAGAATTTTGCTTCTCACAGCATGGTACATATTCTTAATTTTATAAAAGATTGAAAGATCTTATTTTATGGGAAAGAATGCCTGGTTAAAGAAATTTTATCCTCCTGAACAGTGGAAGATCCCTGTAATTATTATGCTTGGTATCCTCTCGGGTCTATCTGTTTTTGCTTTCCGTATTTCAAAAGCTCACTCCTACCTTTCTGACAACCCGGAAGCTTGTGTGAATTGTCATATTATGGCTCCTCAATATGCTACATGGAGTCATAGTGCACATAGGGAAGTTGCCAATTGCAACGATTGTCATGTTCCTCACAATAATGTATTGAATAAATACTATTTTAAAGCAAAAGACGGACTCAGGCATGCGACGATATTTACCTTGCGTATTGAACCACAGATAATTTTTATCAAAGAGGAGGGACAGGAAGCAGTGCAGATGAATTGCATACGTTGTCACGAATCCACTGTTACAGATTCTAAGATGATCACTGTCACAGAAGAGTTTCACTATTCACGCCTGGAAAGAAAATGCTGGGAATGTCACCGGGAAACACCCCATGGAAGGGTGAACAGCCTTTCAAGCGTACCATATGCCAGAGTGCCTTTACCAGAAAGTCCGGTACCCAAATGGCTGAAAAAAGAATTGAATACTAACTAAGTACCTAATCATCCATATAAATCATAGCAAGACATGAAACCTCTTACCGAACAAATCAAACAAAAACCCTGGTTGGGGTGGGTTATTTTTCTGGCAACTGTGGTAACAGTTTTTGCATTGGGTATGTTAGCATCTTCTATTTTGGAACGCAGAGCAGAAGCAGTCTTTGCTTATACTCCACAGGTGAAATACTCACAGTTCGAACCACGGAATGAAATTTGGGGAGAAAACTTTCCTCGTCAATACCAATCCTATCTTCAAACCTCTGACACATCTTTTCGCAGCAAATACAATGGTCCTGCTATGATCGACATGCTTGAGATAGATCCACGTTTGGTTGTATTATGGGCAGGTTATGGCTTTTCAAAAGATTACAACCAATCGCGTGGACATTATTATGCCATAAAGGATCTTTGGAATACAATTAGAACCGGGGGCCCTGTGGACGAGAGAAAAAGTCCGATGCCAAATACTTGCTGGGCGTGTAAAAGTCCTGATGTACCCAGATTAATGAATGACATTGGAGTAGCTGAATTTTACAAGGGAACATGGGAAACAAAAGGACATGAAATCATGAATCCCATTGGTTGTGCAGATTGTCATGATGCAAAGACCATGAATCTTAGAATATCTCGTCCTGCTCTGGTTGAAGCATTTGAGCGCGTGGGAAAAGACATTAGCAAAGCCTCTCATCAGGAAATGAGAAGTCTTGTATGTGCGCAGTGTCATGTTGAATATTACTTTAATGAGAACACAACCGGTGCAGAAGGTATACCCTACTTAACTCTCCCGTGGGACAATGGATTTTCGGCTGAGGAGATGGAAGAATATTATGACAATCTGGACTTTAGCGATTGGACCCATGCGCTTAGTAAAGCACCGATGTTAAAAGCCCAGCATCCGGGGTATGAGTTGTACACGACAGGAACACACGCAAGCAGGGGAGTGTCTTGTGCTGACTGTCACATGCCTTATATCAGTGAGGGGGGACAAAAGTATACAAGTCATCACGTTACCAGTCCGCTGAAAAATGTGTCCAACTCTTGCCAGGTATGTCATCGCCAGGAAACCGAACGACTGGTACGTGATGTATATGAGCGGCAGGACAAAATCATCGGGAATAGAAATAAGCTGGAAGAACTGCTGGTAAGGGCTCATGTTGAAGCTAAAACAGCATGGGGTCTCGGAGCAGGAGAAAAACAGATGAGAGATATTTTAACAGATATTCGGCATGCACAATGGCGATGGGATTATGCCGCTGCCAGTCATGGAGCTTCATTTCACTCTCCGGTTGAAACAGGAAGAGTTATAACAACAGGAATTACCATTGCACAGGAAGCCAGACTCAAACTGGCGAGATTGCTGGCTGACTTTGATCTGAATGAGGAAATTCCGTATCCGGATATTTCAACAAAATCTAAGGCACAAGCATTTGTGGGACTTGATATGAATAAGCTCAATAGTGAAAAAAAAGAATTTCTTGAAACCGTAGTTCCAACATGGGTTGAACAAGCTATGGAAAGAGAAAGTAATTATCCCGTGGAAACACTGAATTAGAGACCATCAAAACTGAAAGTTTAAATCCCGGTACAGAAATATCCTTTCATGAGACATCTTCAAAAACTATTGTTCCCTTTTGCTGTATTTCTATTTATTCTAACCCTGCTTTCAATTGTACAGCTAAAAGTAGAAAATCCCTTACTTCTTGCCGAAAGATTTATTGAAAACGGAGGCTGGTTTGAGTTATTCTTTATTGCTTTATACGGTGCCTTTCTTGCTTTTAAAATGAACGATATACAAGCTGTGCCTAAGTGGAGAATAATAACATGGGGTGTATTTTCCATTGTATTTTTCAGTCAACTTGTTCTGGGAATCCTGTTTTCCGATAAATTCCTGATGACAGGCAGTCTGCATCTCCCCTTACCTGCCATGATACTCAGTGGTCCTTTGTACAGGGGCCAAATTTCAATCATGACAATTCTTTTTCTGAGCACGGTTGTACTTACAGGACCGGCCTGGTGCAGTCATCTTTGCTATTTCGGTGCTATTGATGGCTGGCTAGCCCGTTATTCTGTGAACAGGAGAAAAATAAAAAATAAAATGCCTGTAAAACACAGCCTGATACTCATAATAATACTGGTTACATTACTCCTGCGATGGTTCAGGATTAATCCCCTCATCAGTACTTTAGCCGGAATTGCTTTTGGAACAGCAGGATTGTTTGTGATTGTTTTTATTTCGAGAAAAAAAGGAAAAATGATGCATTGCATTCTCTGGTGTCCTATCGGTACCATTGTGAACTATTTCAGATACATCAATCCTTTCAGAATGTATATCGACACCAATTGTACTTTTTGTTCCAGCTGTTCTGAAGTATGTAAGTATGATGCTCTTACGGCAAAAGATCTTACGAATAAAAAACCTGGTATTACCTGTACCCTTTGTGGTGATTGCCTGAGTGCATGTCAGGTCAACTCACTGAAGTATAAATTATTTCATTTTAGTCCAAATGTTTCCAGAAAAATATACCTCTTCTTATCTGTCTCAATTCATTCTATATTTCTTGCTTTAGCCAGAATCTGATACAATACTTTAATTGGTAGTGAATCCTTAATGGATTTTTTTAAGACTTGTTTTTTTATTAAGAATATAGCGGAGTGCCAGATTATTTTTGGGAGAGTATGATCCTGAAAACTGGATGCTAAGTAGTTTGGAATCTTTGAGTTTAAGTTTCAGATAATATGAATTGTACAATGCCTTATAAATTTCAAAATCCTCTATCGATTCATAATTAACAATTAATTCTCTTTTGAAAAAATTAAAAGGAGCACTAATAACAAAGTGGGTAGAATAAAACACAAATATTTTTGCATTCAAAAGAGACACCATATAAATTAATATACCACCCAGGATATATAGCACCAATTCCTCAACAAAATTAACTGTACTGTTATCGAAATACAACACGACAAGAACTATATATACAATAAAAAGAGAAAACCGGAAGATAGAATTATTGGTTCTGAAACCCTTATCAAGATTAATAAAATCAACCTCATTAGAAAAGTTGATTTCTTTTAAAACCTTATTCTTTTTATTAAACGAAGACAATACAACCTCAACAGTAAAAAGTACTATTTCTGCAAGAAGTATTATCAATATGTAAATATGGTCCTTCATAGAAAACCAATCATTACATATTTCTAATACATTTTCTATGCCAAAAATGTATAAAAAGCCTAAAAGGTGTTGAATATCACTGTTTTATTAAAAAAATTTCGTGTCTGTCCCAATTTGCCCAATAGTTTAAAGCAGCCATTCTTACCATTTCCCAGTATATTTCACTTGAAAGACCGTAGACAAGTCTGTATTCATTGATCTCCCGCTCAATTCTCTGGCGATATTTATCCTTAAGAGCAACCGTTATTTTACGCCCCATGTACATGAATTGAGCCTCTGGTAATTTGACCGTATCTGAAGAAACCTTTATCAATCCGTGCCCAATAGTAGCTCCTGTACTTACCTGCAACCCATCATTCATACAGCTAAAGGGGGGAGTATTTCCGGTATATGAGATTATTTGCATCTCATCAACTCCTGCCCCGAAATATTCTCTTGCCCTCATGCCCATTTTGGTACCTATAATAGCATATACTCCCAGATGCCTGTGTAACTCATTCGCCATAACTCCGGCTATCCATTCTTCTATTCCAAAATTGTCAATAGTCGAAACCATTATTTGCTGAATATCATTTCTATAATTAAATGTATCTGATGGAAATTCTTCAAATACCTGGTTTTGATTACCGGAATATCCTTGAAGCAAACCGATTATGGTGTTACTTAAGATCGACATGTCAGAGGTTTTTATCCTGTATTCTATATACTGAAACGTTGTGTCAATAGTGAATAGGCTTTCATCTTTCAAATAGATAGCAACACATTCGTCAAAAAGAGTATTTGCAAAAGGAGATTGATTCATCCTGAGACTGGCATGCACTTTATTCGCATAGGCATTGCCAATTTCTTTGATCTCTCCGATTAAATGTGGATTATAGCTCAAATCACTGTCATTGGATGTAATGAGCTTAATGGTCAGGTTGGTTTTCGAAGCAATACAATCGAATGCTTTTGTATCGAGTGAATAGTTAAAGTTATCATCATTCATAGTATTCGTACTGCTCCAGACCACCTGGTTAATATTTTCACGAAAAATGAAAGATTCATTATACAATCCGTTAACTGTATTCAGACTTCCAAGACTTACATATTTCACAGATTCTTTTTTATGTGTCAAAACATTTTCTACGAGCTGCTTTGCAGAAAAGGTCTCTTCTGTCGCATCCGAATTTCCTCCCCAGGAAAAATTTAAAGCCATTGAACAGTTTTTTCCCTCAACACCAGAATAAGTACTTACTCCTGTCAATATTCCTTCATGATGCAAATCAGATAATAGACTTCTAAGCTTTGAATGTCCCTCCTTTGCATCCAGAACACCATTT
>DAOUOU010000142.1 GCA_030626465.1 Bacteroidales bacterium | reverse complement strand
TTTCAGTACGAGGGTCCCCAATCTCCCTTTGTGCTAAAAAACATAAATCTTAAGGTTCCAAAGAATAAAATAACTGCCATTGTCGGTACGAGTGGAAGCGGAAAGACTACACTTTTAAAACTTCTGCTGAATTTTTATTCTCCTGTCGAAGGTGATATTTTAATTGGCAACCAGAATTTACAACAAATCAGTTCTTCTTACTGGAGAAGTATTTGTGGAGTAGTTATGCAGGATGGATATCTTTTTTCTGAGAATATTGCGCAGAACATTGCCCTTGCCGATGATGCAATTGATAAGGAGAAATTGCATTTTGCTTCGCGACTGGCTAATGTAAATGCAATTATCAGCGATCTGCCAATGGGATATAATACCAAAATCGGACAGGAAGGCCATGGATTGAGTGAAGGGCAAAAGCAACGAATTCTTATTGCCAGGGCGATATACAAAGATCCCAGATTTATTTTCTTCGATGAAGCGACAAATGCTCTGGATGCAAATAATGAGAAGGAAATTTTGGAGAACCTGAGTGCCTTCTTTAAAGGGAGAACTGTTGTAATTGTGGCTCATCGATTAAGTACTGTTAAGAATGCCGATCAGATAGTTGTGCTCGAAAAAGGAGAAATTGTTGAAACTGGAATCCATTCTGAGCTATCGAAAAGAAAAGGCGAATATTATAATCTGGTAAAAAATCAACTTGAACTTGGTGTGTAATGGCAAAAATTTCTATTACTAAGAAAGATCAGGAAGAAGCTAAGAATATTAAAATTCGTAGCGACGAAATACAGGATATTTTAGGTCAGGTACCGCGTTGGATAGTGCGATATGGAACAGTAGTTATACTCATTGTTTTTTTGGTTTTGACTTTTGGAACAGCTGTGTTAAAATATCCCGATGCAATTGAAGCCAGAATTAAACTTACTACGGAAAATCCGCCGGCCGATTTAACGGCAAATATATCTGCCAGAATTCAACATATACTTGTTACAGATAAACAAAAGATAGACAGCAACCAAATGCTGGCCATACTGGAATCGGCTGCTGTATTTAAACATATGAAAAGATTGCAAGATATGTTGGGAGAAACTTTTTCGGTAGAGATATTAATTGAATCAGATTTTTCAGAAGAGTTAAAGTTGGGCTCTGTGCAGGAAGCATACGCAACAATGCAGAAAAAAATAGATGAATACCTAAGTTTTGTTAATCTGGATTACTATAAAAGAAAGATACTTTCAATTCGTCATGAACTGAATCAATACAATCTCTATTTGGCTCGTTTAAAAGAACAAGGACATGTTCTGGAACAGGAATTTATTCTGGCCGATAAACAATACAAGCGTGATTCGTTATTGTTTATTGAACAAGTTCTTTCTTCATCCCAACTTGAAAAATCAGAAACAGAGAAACTTAATAAATTATTCAATTTAAAAGAAACCAAGACTGAACTGGCTGCTGCCACAATTGAGGTATCTGATCTGCAGCAGGAAGTATTAGAACTGGAGTTGAAGCTTGAGGAAACCAGCAGGGTTCATTTACAAAGCATCAGAGAGGCCTATGAAAAACTAAAAGGGCAAGTTTTGTTATGGAATATGGAATATGTTTTAAAATCACCATTTTCCGGCCAGGTAACCTTCACAAAATTCTGGAGTGAAAATCAATACGTGAATAAAGGAGAGACTGTAATGACAGTACTTCCAAATGACCAGGGAGATTTCGTAGGTAAAATTGAATTATCAGCGGTTGGTGCCGGAAAAGTAAAGGAAGGCAATCGAGTAATAATCCGGTTTGACAATTATCCCTTTATGGAATTTGGTACTATTGGAGGAAACATTTCTTCAATCTCCCTGGTACCAAATAACGAATATTACTCGGCAGAAATAGCTCTTGATAGCAATATACTGGTTAGCAATTACAATATCACACTCGATTTTCAGCAAAACATGCCCGGTATTGCTGAAATAATTACAGATGAAAGAAGTTTGCTTAACAGAATTATTGATCCTTTTAAATCGAAAATCAGAAAGCAGAGAGCATATAAGAACTAAAGAGGTTAATAAGAAATTATTTCACCTTTCTGGGTAATGTAAAAGTAAAAGTAGTACCGATTTCCAATTCACTTTCTATAGATATTGAACCTTTATTTTTTTCAACAAATTCTTTACAAATAATAAGGCCCAAACCGGTACCACTCTCACCAGCTGTTCCTGAAGTTGAAAAATATTCATCTATTCGGAATAACTTTTTTATATTCTCTTTTGATACACCTATGCCAGTATCGGTAATGGAAACTGCTATTTCATTTTTATTCTTTTCATAACATCTGATTGTAATAGTACCTTCCTCATTGGTAAATTTAACGGCATTACTTAATAAATTCCGTATAACCAGGTTTATCATGTTCTTATCGGCATAAACACCCGAATCACCTTCAATCTCTGAAATAAGAGAAATTTGTTTATTTTCTGCGCTTGCCTGACTTAATTCTATGTTTTGTTGTATTAGTTCAGCCAGATTGATATTTGCCGGATTGTACTTTATTCTGTCTGTTTGTGTTCTGGCCCACTGCAACAAATTCTCCAATAGATTGAATGCACTCTCTGACGAGGATTTTATCATGGTTAACAATTCCATCTGCTGTGTATCATCAAAATCTTCGTAATTTCTCATAAGCAACTCTGAAAATCCAAAGATTGCCTGGAAGGGATTCTTTAGATCGTGTGCAATTATGGAGAAGAATTTATTTTTTGTAGTATTCAAATGCTCAAGTTGCGTATTTGTCTTTTTTAGGTTTTGGGCCTGTTTGTTCAACTCTTCAGACTGCTGCTGAATTTTTTCCTGTCTCTCCTCCAGTATTACATTTACCTCCTGCAGATTCTGAGCCTGCTCACGAAGTTGCTTTTCTGCAATCTTTTGTTTGGTTATATCACGTCCAATACCAACAATACCTGCTATATTCCCTTCAGTATCATAATAAGGTACCTTTGATGTTGACATGACTCTTTTGCGATCATTTTCATCAAATCCTATTTCTTCTTTATTAATAATGGGTTTTCCGCTACTGATGATTTTTTGTTCGTCTTTATAATAAATCTCAGCAGCTTCTTTAGATGGAGTTGTTTCGTAATCAGTTTTTCCAACAACTTCATCAAGAGATTTTTTGTGCATTACTGTAAGAAGTCGTTTATTGACAGTAAGAAACCTGCTGTCTTTGTCCTTAATGTAAATATAGTCCGGCATGTTATCGATCAATGTTCTCAGCAAGTTTCTTTCTTTTTCCAGGATAAGGTTTTGATCAGATAGTGACTCTGATTGTTTTTGTATTTCTTCCTGACGTTCTTCAAGAAGTTGATTATTTTCCTGTAAGTCAGCAGTTTGTTTCTTGAGTTTTTCCTGAAATTTATTCATTTCAGTTATATCACGTCCTACCCCTACAATACCAACTATTCTCCCTTCAGCGTCATAATACGGTACTTTGGTGGTTGAAATAACCCTTTCATTTCCTTCAAGATCAAATCCAATTTCCTCTTTGTTTATAATAGCTTTGCCTGTTTTAATAACTTTTTTCTCATCTTCATAAAATAACTGTGCGATCTCTTTCGCATAGAAATCAAAATCTGTTTTACCCTCCAGATTTTCCTGACTTCGTGCTTTCATTATATCGCATGTTTTCTTGTTTGCAGCGATGAATTTACTATCCCGATCTTTTATATAGATAAAGTCCGGTAATGCATCAATAAGGGTTCTGAGAAGGTTTCTTTCGTTTTCGAGTATTTTATTTTGTGAACTCAGCTCATCAGCCTGTTGATTGATCTCTTCCTGTCTTTCTTCCAATAATACATTTATTTCTTGCAGACTCTGGGCTTGTTGTTTAAGTTCTTCTTCGGTTTCCTTCTGCTGTGTTATATCGCGTCCAATGCCTACTAAGCCAATTATTTTACCATTTTTATCTCTAAAGGAAACCTTGGTAGTAGATTTGACGCGGATATTCCCTTCAGGGTCAAAACCAATTTCTTCCTTATTGATTACTGATTCTCCGGTATCGAGAACATGTTTGTCATCTTTGTAAAAGATCTCGGCAATATCCTTTGGATAGAAATCGAAATCGGTTTTTCCAATCAGATTATCATAACTTTTGGCTTTCGTTACTTTGACCTGTTGAGGATTACCGTCTAAAAACCTGCACTCAGTATCTTTGATATAAATAGTATCGGGCATATTATCCATTAAAGCCCTCAATAAATTTCTTTCTTTTTCCAGGATATGATTTTTTTCTTCAATCTCTCGAGATGCAAGCTCTTGTTCAGTAATATCAGAACATGTGCCCATTAAACCGATAATCTTTCCTTTTTTATTTTTTATAGGGATTTTTGTTGTTAAAGAAAATTTTGTCTCTCCATTTTTTATACTTTCCTGCTTATTCTTGATGAATGAAACTTCTCCCGAGAGAATTTTTTGATCATCTTCAAAATATTTACTGGCCTTGTCTTCATCGAACAAATCCTTATCTGATTTTCCATAAATATCTTCAGGACGATTGGCTTTTAATATTTTGCTAAATTTTTGATTTACAAGAATATACTTACAATCGTTGTCTTTGATGTAAACGCCATCAGGTAAGTTGTTTATTAAAATATTAAGTTGATCACTTTCCTCTAACAGATTATGAGCAATCGAATAGAATATGCGATGCCTCCTCTTTTTTAAAATCTTATACACAATTAAAGCTCCGAACGAAATTCCCAGTCCTGCTATAAAAAACAAGATTCCTGGTATCCATATTGCGCATAGCTTAATAGCTTCGGATTGTAATAAAATTTGGTAGTCTGGTACAGTCATTTTACAATTGCCTCATACGGGTTGAAATTTAAGTATACAATTCTACGAAAATAAATTCATATGGTTCCTATATTAGATGAATTGAATTGAACATAGATAATCATGGTAGCGAAAAGTAAGAATAAATCAATTCATGTGAGGGATAAAATCCTGCTATATATGGTTTATACCATGATTTGCCTGAACATAAAACTCAAGAAGCCAGCAATATAAACCAGTTAATAATAATAAGGTAACCTTAAAAAAAACCCCTGCCTTTGTGGCAGGGGGTGCTAGTTGGGTTTACTCCATCTGGGGTTTTCAATGTATTACCCTGTGATAGATAGTGAAAAAAGAATTAGACCTAACCCTTATTCAATTTGTACGATGAACTAAACAATAAAAAGGTTGCGTCAATGATCAAAAAAAGTGAAAAATTATTTTAATTGTATATTCTCTGATTAGTATGAATTGTATTTCATAGTAATTCTTGTTATCATTGAGTCAGAATAAAAAATTTAACGAGTGATGAAAATTGTTGCGGATGAAAAAATCCCTTTTCTTAAAAATGTACTGGAACCATTTGCAGATGTCGAATATTATCCTGGTATTCAAATAGATAGAAATAAAGTTAAGGATGCAGATGGTCTTATAGTACGTACCCGCACTATCTGTAATGCAGATTTATTAGAAGGCACGAATGTTAAATTCATTGCTTCTGCAACAATTGGATTTGATCATATTGATACTAAATATTGCAAAGAGAATAATATTTACTGGACGAATGTTCCGGGCTGCAATTCCGGTTCGGTCATGCAATATATCGCTGCTGCAATATTATTGTATGCAAAAGAAAAGAAGATAGACCTGAGCAATAGGGTTCTTGGTGTTATTGGTGTAGGCAATGTTGGAAAGAAGGTGGTACATTTAGCGGAAATTCTTGGTTTGCAGGTTGTTTTAAACGATCCCCCACGGGAAAGGGCAGAGGGTCCCTGTGGTTTTGTTTCTTTGAATGGTGTTTTCAGGGAAGCTGATATTATCTCGCTTCATGTACCTTTGAATCTTAGCGGTGAAGATCGTACTTATCATATGGTTGATGATAAATTTATCGAACGCCTGAAGACAGGAACCCTCTTGATAAATTCTTCACGCGGCGATGTGATCGATACTTCCTCCCTAAAAAGACATTTAAAAAGAGGATTGCATTGCGATGTTGTTTTAGATGTATGGGAAAATGAACCATATATCGATCTAGAGTTATTGTATGATACTTTTCTTGCAACTCCGCATATTGCAGGTTACTCGGCCGATGGTAAAGCCAATGGCACTAAAACGGCAATTCAAACATTAAGCAGGTTTTTCAACCTGGGTTTGAATGACTGGGAACCGGAAAATATTCCGGTACCTGAAGATAGTGAAATCATATATGATGGCAGAAATAAAAAATTTCAGGAAATTGTAACTGACCTTGTATTGCATACTTATAATATTAGAAATGATGATAGGAATTTAAGAAATGCCACATCTGATTTTGAGTTGTTAAGGGGCAATTACCCTTTGCGGAGAGAATTTACCACTTACAAATTAAGTATTAAAAACATATCATCCGAGTACCGGATGTTATTAAAAATACTTGGATTTCAGATAGACTAAAATAGCTTTATAAAAATCCAAATAGCTATTCTTCGGGTAATTCTTTCTTTCTGTCATAGAAATCCTCAAATGATCCTTGTTCATCAAGATGCCGCTTTACCCTGATATAATGCGCTTTATATTTAATAAAATGCGCTCCGTTTTCAAATTCCCAGTATACATTTCTGGCTTTGTATATTTTACCAACGCATGCTTCAAAAAATCAGACAATAAGAAATACCAGTATAATTTTCTGCCTGAATAATTGAGTTAAATCGAACACTACGATTCGCAAAATGACCAATTACCGGAATATTAAAGCGCTTTTGGAATTTTTTTTTATTAACGGAAGCATTCATAGAGTGATTTTTTTCTAAAAACGTGAATTTTCATAGTAAGTTACAATAAATGTACAAAAAATACCTAATTCCATCTCAAATGAATTATAAACGAGTATAAGATTTGGTTATTTCCTGAATTTTTTTTACTTACTGTTATGGAATTGTTATGGTAATTCAAATTCAATGTATTAAGGATTTTGGATAGAAAAATTTCACAAAATACAACAAAAAGTAAGCATCCGGAATAATTTGCCATGTGTTTACCTTGTTGATTCAGGTGATTTTTTTTACCTGAACAGGCAAGTGTATTTGCGGACAAAATTATCTATCTTTAATAACTTTAGGCACTCCTGCCTGCCGGCAGGC
>DAOUOU010000081.1 GCA_030626465.1 Bacteroidales bacterium | reverse complement strand
ATTTCCTGGAGTGAATTACAAACAAACTGAATTTAATTGGAGTAATATGAAATTAAGAAGCCTTCTTTTCTCGATCCTATTTATTGTTCATCTGGGGGCCAAAGCATCAGGAAATTTATCCAGTGCCGAGGCAATGTTTATTTACAACTTCCTGCGCCATATAAAATGGCCTGAAGGTAATACCGGTAATATATTCGTAATTGGAGTCTATGGCGATAGTCAGACTTACGATCAGCTTTTGAATTATACAAAGAATAGAAAAGTAGGTACCAAATCTATCATAGTTAAAAAGGTTTTAACACCTGAAGAGGCTGCTAAATGCCAGCTCATTTTTGTCCCTCATACAAGTAGCGCCAAGATCCCCGAATTAAAGAGCAAGCTTGGAAATAAACCATGTCTTGTGGTTAGTGAGAAAGAAGGGATGAACGCAAACGGATCGACAATTGAATTTATAATAGTTGATAACAAACTGAAATTCAGAATAAATGAAACAAGAGCTAAACAACAAAATCTGATAATGAGCAAAGCATTAATTGATATGGCTGTTTAGGCTGGTTTTAAAAAAATATTTTCACACAGGCTGGCAAGTATTGCCGGCCTGTTTTTTTTCTATCCACATAACCTGGTAAGGTTGCAGGTTCATAAAACTTTCCTTCAGAATTGCTCCTGATAAGAGATCCGTTCTGCCAATAACCTCAAATGGTAAATTGATTGATCCAAAGCTAACAGGAGCTGGCGATATGTTTGAAATAACCAATAATTCAGACTTGTCTCCTCTCAGAAGAACAAAAAGAGCTTTGTCAGCCTGAATAGTATCCTGTTTGCTGTCAGGATGAAATGCAGGTATCTTTTTACGAATATTTATTCTTCTTTTCAACTCATTCAGGATATGAAAATGTTCCGTATTATCGGTAAGAATAGAATGCAAATCGTCTGCATCCCATTTTCTCCTGTTTATGGTGCGTGGCATACCTGTTTTGCTCACTCCCTCATTAAAATTGTGAGTACCCAGCAAGCTGTGAATATAAAATGCCGGAATACCTTTGAAAGACATCATCAGTGTTTGTGAACATATGAATCGTTCTTTCTGAAAATTATCCTCTCCAAGAGATGTGTGTTTTAATGCATCAAGGTAGGTAATATTCAGCTCATAAGGACTATCAGTTCCATCGCTGTTTTTCTTTGTACTGACATACCCTCCGTACGATTTCATTGCTTCAGCCAGTTGCAGAATTTCATTTTGCGGAAGCAAACCTTCAAGTGGTCTGACTCCGATTCCATCATGCGAAGCAGTAAAATTAAAGAAAGTACAGCCTTGCGGTATATCTTTTACTTCTTTTGCCCAGCTTGTAAGATATTTTGAATTGGCAGTATTCAAGGCATGAAGTAATAAGGGCGGTAAACTAAATTGATATACCATGTGTGCTTCATCTCCTTCACCAAAGTAACGTAAATTTTCCTTGTTTGGCACATTGGTCTCTGTGATTATAATAATTTGAGGATCTGTGTAATCTGCCAGATCACGCATCAATTTTACCACTTCATGAGTTTGTGGTAAATGCAGACATGAAGTTCCTATTTCCTTCCAAAGAAAAGCTATGGCATCAAGTCGTATTATCCTGGCTCCCTTCTCAAAATAATAAAGAAGCACCTTAAGCATTTCTATAAGGACTTCCGGGTTTGCAAAATTCAGGTCTGCCTGGTCCGCACTAAAAGTTGTCCATACGTGTTTCTCTCCATAAGCTGTGTCAAATGAAGTAAGCAAAGGCAGGCTTCTGGGTCGTACTACTTCCGAAAGATCAGTTTCCGGATCAACTTCGATAAAGTAATCCTTACCCGGATCTTTAGCTTTCAAATAGTTTTTAAACCAGCAACTGTGTTTTGATATATGGTTAACAACCAGGTCTACCATTAGTAAATAATCCTCTGTAAGGCTGGCAATATCATTCCAATCGCCTAAGTCAGGATTCACTTTCAGATAATCGATCACAGAAAAACCGTCATCAGAACTATAGGGAAAGAAAGGAAGAATATGCACATAATTTACTGAATCGCCTAAAAACTTCTTAAGGAAACTCTTAAGCGTGATCAGAGGTCTCTGACCCGATTTTTTAATGCTATCACCATATGTTATTAATATGATATCCTGCTCGTTCCATCTCTCCTTATTTTTGTAAGATACATTTCTTATCCTCTCTATTTCGCCTAGCAAATGTGTTATCAATTCTTCCGGAACAAACCTGTTGCCATAAATAATTTTTAATCTCTTTCTGACTTTTTTTGAAAATTCTTCTTGTTCCATGTTCAAATAGGGGTAAAAACAACAAGGAAAAATGATACCGGCTGGTTCTTTATAATCCCTTACAACTGTATTTACGCATTGTCAAGCTCGACAACTTCCCTTAGCTTTGCATAAAAATCGGGTATGGCACTGACCACTCTTTTCAAACTCGGAATGGTAGGAACCTGCATCGGATTATCGAGGAACATTTCACCTGCCCTGTAAACATTTGTTGAAAAAAGATCTATCGCCTGTTCTTCAATATGCCGGTCAAGTGTGAATCCATTCAGAACTGCATCAGCATAGTACTGATCAAGAAAATCGAGTGCTACTCTGTTATAGCAAGCTTTGATAGAGCGTATGAGTCCGCGAGAAAATACAACTCCGTTTGTAGCTAATTTAGAAAATATTGCCCTTGAAATTTCTGTGCTCATCTTCGACAAACCAGCATTAGGGTCTCCTTCAGACAGTTCCTGATGTTTATGATCATATCTGTCAGCAATATCTACCTGGCATATCCGACCAATGGCATTGTTGCGTATCGCCTCAGAAAGAATACCTATCTCAAGACTCCAGTCACTAGGTATACGTATTGTCTTGGTAACATCTGCCCGCATTGAAAATTCTCCTGCAAGCGGATATCTGAAACTATCGAGAAACTCAAGAAAATCATCATTACCGAAAAACCGTTTAAGGGTACGTAAGAGCGGAGTCACCAGCAACCGGGCAACACGACCATTAAGCTTTGTATCATTGGCCCTGTAATAGTATCCCTTACAAAATTTATAATTGAATGTCGGGTCAACCACCGGATAGAAGAGCCTGCCAAGCATATCTCTGCTATAAGTAATAATATCACAATCGTGTAGGGCCACTGCCTCAGAACGACCAGAAGCATTGAAATACCCGAAACAATACCATGCATTTCTCCCTTTTCCCATCTCTTTTGGAGCAATACTCATGTCTATCAACAATTTGTCCAGGTTTTTCAGGCGCGGACCATCATTCCATAAAATCCGATGATGTTGAGGTAAACGTCTGAAATATTTTTTTGCATGATCGAATTCTTCCTTATTGGCTTTATCAAGTCCAATAATGATCTCCTCCAGGTAGGGTACTTTAACTAACTCATTAATGATCAGTTCAAGTGCCGGACCGGAAAGTTCTGAATACAGACAAGGCAATACAAGAGACATAGGCCGCTTTTTCGAGAAGTGAATGAGCTTCTTTTCAAGTTCATCATACGGTCTTTCTCGAAAATTATGAAGTGTGGTAACAAGACCATTCTGATAAAAATCACCCATTAGTTGAATTTATTTAATTAAACAAAGATATTAATCCAGGTTAAGGATTCTTGTAAACATTTTAATGATCAGAGGTTTGAGCAATTCAGCTATTATTTTATGATCGAGTTTTTGCTGAAGAATCTTAAGATTATGAAGCACAATTTCATTTCTTATGTGATTATCGGTTAAAATATGGTACGCTTCCTCAATCAAGTCTTCGGTAAGTACAGATTTCTCTATTGAGGGAAATCTAAATCCCAAATGTTCTATATCCGAGCGATATACATCGTACTTATTGATCACAACAGGCAATCCGAATGAAACCATTTCCAATAGATTGTTACCAAAACCCTCCACCTGACTAAAATAAGTTCCTATACCGCCGAAATGGGCAACAATAGCAGGTATCTCATAGAAATTGTAATACTTTTTATCGACTATGATATCACGGTGAGAAAGTATACGGCCTTCACCAAGAATCATCAAAACATTCAAATTGGGATGCTCTTCTATTTTTTTCTGATAATAATCACTCAGCATTTTCTTATACTCAACCTGTTCATCGCCCGAGTTTCCACTAATGAGAAGTGCAATACATTTTTTCTGGCCATCTCTTTTATACCTCTTTTCCAGTTGAATAGCAAAATCCAGCGCCACTTCTATTTTTTTACGGGGAACAATCCTTGTGTGTTGTAAAAGTATTAATGTATCTTCAATCGTGAAATTCCTCTTTTCAATCTCCTCTGTTAATCCAATATCCCGCAAGAATGTTTCATTATAATTGTCAAGTTGTGGTGAGATTAATTCTCCGTTTTCCCAGTCCATGCTCTCCCATTCCCAGTCAATGCTGCTTGTATTTGGTACGACAATGGTCCGGTTAGTAAAAAACCTTTCTATTCTAGGATAATTTAGAGCCTTAAACAGTTTTTTTGCCAGTTCAGGTTGAGATTTGTTGATGAAGGCAATTCCGTCAATTTCAACACCCGGTAAATATTTGAGATATTTTCGAATTACAGAATTTGGGTTGCTAAACTGCTTACGTTCAAAAAATGAGTCGTGCCACCAAACCATTACCTTAGGCCATATGATCCCCTTATCTCTTAATTCTTCAATAAAATAACCCAGTCCCACAGCAGTAATGAAATTGTAAGGATGAGAGGTATTATGAGCAATAAGTAGATCAATATTATGCTTCCTGACAAACTGTTTTATTATCTCTTTTGCATAATTTGCTTTTTCATGAATCAGGTCATCGAAACCATCGGGTGGCTCATCAGTGAAATATTTCAAAATAGCCTTATGTATGTCGTTCTTATGCCAGAAAATGTCATTGGTTTCAGCGTTGAATCTTGGTGAAGTATGGGCGGCCAGGAAAAAAATATTTCCCAGTTCAATACCCATATCATCGACCATAGCATGCACCGTCTGATCAATTACGATGGATACCCCATCGTTTTTACCTATTAATGAATGAATAATTCCAACATTGAGGTGTGATATATTCATGCTATACTATTTTTAAAATCTGCTCCAGATGATCAATTATATGATCAGGTTTTAGTGATTTAGTACGTATATCATCTTCACGCATTCGTAAAGATCGTTTATCTCCGGCAAAAAGTACAGTTTTAAATCCAACCTGACTGCTTGCATAAATATCTTTCAGCATATCATTGCCAACAAACAGAACTTCTGATGGAATTATCCCAAATTTCCATTTTAAAGTGGGTACAAGCTCATCAAAAAGTGCATTATCCGGCTTTCCTTTTCCGAATTTATATGAAAAAACTGTAAGTTCTTTGTCAAATCCTTTTATTCGTTCCTTTAATGATATCTTTTTGTTTAAAAAGAAATTCATTAGAACGGGTGTGTAAAACTGTGCATTCGATATAATACCAAGCGGTATACTCCTGCGTAAAGAAGAAATTGTCTCTTTAAGTCCCGGCATCATGTAAACCTTATTGCTTAAAAATTCAAACACACAGGTCATCAGGGAAATATCAACATCTTTCTTTATTGCAATTAATCCTTTACGTTTTGCATGAATAAGTACAATTCGCCATATGCTCAAAATATCAATTTCAGGGTATGGCAGGTTATTCATTCTTCCGGCATCATGACAGATCTTAATGGTACATTCGAAGTCATTAAGAATATAATCAAGTACACTTTGGTTCTCATCAACAATTTGAATGCCTGATGCTTCGAGAGCCTGTTTTAGATTACTCTCCGAAATTTCTGCCGGATCAACATCCCCCGATGATGAAATAAGAAGTGTACCATATACATCGAATATTACGGCCTTTATTGATTCATCTCTGCTATATCTGGGCTTCACACCCGTAGGAATTGGTTTTAAAGGCTTCAGATCACTTAACAAGTTTTTGATATATTTTTTGGAGTTGTTTCGCATAGTGGTTCAAAGAATATTCCTGTATGATGGTTGATTTGTTTTTATCAATTATACTCTTATTAACTGAATTTAACAATTTTTCTATAAACGAGTTTTCGTTTAGCACTTCATTCTTTAACTCCTCTCTTCTCTTCAGGTTTGAAATGAAAGATTGCTGATCTGACATGGAAAGTGATGGAAAATCGACAAGCTTGTTCTTAAAAGGTATCTTCATTGCGTTGTATAACAATGGAAATTCAATGCCCGATTGTTTGATGTCTTCGGTAATTTGATGAAGATCGCGACCGATAACAGGTGTATCTAACAACCATGGTTCAAGATAAACCATTCCGAAACCCTCTTTAACACTTGTAGTGAAGCAAAAGTCGCTGGATCGTATAAGAGTTTCGAAATCAATGCTTACTCCCGCTTCAAATATAAGTTGTATAGTTTCCATTTTACAGAAATTCTTCCACTGTTCATAAGGTTTAATTTCTGCAGGATTCCTTGGAGGTTGAGTAACCAGCCAGTTTGCTTCTTCAGAGAGAATTGATGCCAGCAGTATATATTCACCAATATTCTTTCTGCGAATTACACGCACAGGATAGGTAACTAGCTTTTTACCACTATCAATTTTGAGTTGTTCGCAAATTTTGGTTCTTATATCTGAATAGTTAAGTTCTGTCTCACTCCCACTGAAACTAACCGGGTTGGGAAGTAAAAATACCTTCTCCTCTGGTATGCCATAATCAATTAACCTTCTTTTATCAAAAGAGTTGAGTGTAGCATGCTTAAAATTAGGGAGATAAGGATAAAGAACGGACGAAAGATTTTTGCCGAATTTTCTCTCGATGATATCTTTTAAAAACTGCCAGTTTTGTGAGCGGTCTTCAGCAAAATCATGTGCATGATTCAAGATAGGAAAGCCTTTGAAGGCAAATTCTGAAATGGCCAGGGTAAGCAAAGGATTTTTACCCAGGTTCAGATTATGAACATGGATGATGTCTTCTTTCTGAAAAAGACCAGAAAAAAAACTCATGATAGTTTTGTATTCGGAATTCAGATCACTGGTCTTTGAAGAAAGATAGTTTAGCTTACTGTTAATAATGATTTCTGCTCCATGCCTCCTAATGATATCCGGATTTTCGCAATGACCGGTGACAACGATAATTTGTAGTGAAGGGTCAAATTCTTTTAGTGATTTTACCTGGGATTCTATAATGCGTGTAACACCCCCAGGATTCAAATGATAGTGTATTATCAGAAGTCTGTTCATATAATGATTGTGCCCTGGTATATTGGTGTTCTGTTATTGAAACTAATCCTTGCTCCTTTCATGCCAGTAACCATCTAAAGGTACAAACTTTCTATTTTGCAGCAATCAATAGCCCATTATTTGAAAGTTATTTTTAAATTAAGCTCAAAATAAATCTATTAAAATGAAAACCGAGGAAAAAATTCTTGAAACGCTAAAAAAACAGGACAAGCAATGAGTGCCGGACAACTGGCTGAAAATACCCCGGCAGGGCATTCCCTGGTAAAACTGTATGAATAAATAAATTACTCAGGCACACCCGTTTCAATTGGATTGTCTGGGTCGTTGCTCCACTCAAACCAGCCACCATCATACACCGACACATGTGGCCATCCCATCAGCCATGCATTAAAAAAAGCCTCGCTTCCCCGCCATCCTGTTCCACAATAAAATGCCAGATGTTTATCGGGAGTTATTCCTGCTTTATGCCATATCTCAGCAATTTCATGATACTCACGTGTTGTGTGGTCAAGGTTTCGGTAATTCTCCATATGATAGGCATCTGTTCCGCAGTTTCCGAAAATAGCGCCGGGTATACGGCCTTTTTTCTCAATATAGTTGTAACCGCTTACTTCTCCAATCCACTCACTCCAGCTTCGCACACTTACAATATCACCCGTAGCTGATTTTATCAACTCTTTGGCTTCCTGCAGGTCAATCATAAGGTCAGGTTGTCCGGGAATTTCGGCGCCGAAATCACTCACAGCAGATGGTAATGTTTCATTTATAGTTAGCCCGTACCCTTCATCTTCCCACGATTGTAATCCTCCGTTCAGTACCCTTACATCCCTCACCCCTGCATATAAAAGGATTGCTGCACAACGGATAGCACCCAAATGCCCGGCGCTACTGCCGGGAAAAGGATCATCATTGCTGGGAAAGGAAAACCTGCCATACAGCACAACTGTTGTATCCCTGGTAATGCCATGCTTTTGCAGCGTCTCTTTAAGTTCCTCAGGTAAGCGTCGATTCCATGTTTCCGGAGATTCAAGAGCTAGTGTATCCAAAGCGATAGCGCCGGGAATATGTCCCTGCTCATAATCTGCCTTGTTGCGGTAATGAGCATGACAGACAACAAAATTCTGTCTATTGTAATCCTGTGGGTTTTTTCCGGAAATTAAAGTATGTAACCACTGTGAATAAACAAGATGCCTGTATCTTTCCAAACATTCCATAGGTAAAACCGGATTTTCGACCCATTCTTCTACAAAAGAATTATAAATACTTATATCCCTGTATCCTGCCCGGGAAAACAAATGAGCTACCTGCTCTGTTTCTTCTTTTCCATATCCGTAAATTACAATTGTATGTTCGGGCAAAATCCCTTTGGAACGGACTATTTCAATCCAGTCTATGTATTTCGTCCATTTTGCCGATAGGCTTTTAGCTCCTTTAATATGTCCGCCACGTGTTTCATTCTTAAGTTTCCAGCCATTGTATGCATCGACAGGACGCATATCAATTATTCTGAATTTTTTATTGCTTAAGTTACTTATTAGTTCCCTGGTTGATATTTCGTCCATTTCTTTTCGTGTTTATCTCTAATCATAATATCATTGTATGTGCCAGGAAATATTGAAAGTCTGTTACTTCTGTTCAACAGATAAGGCAATTAATTGTTATTGCTTCATCCAATTTAGCCAAAAACTTTAGAAAGAACTTTACCCGTCATTTGCACGACATTTCAGTAAAAATCTTTTATATCCCCTGAAATTACTAAAACTTCCTGATGATTAATTTTCTTTTTGCGACATTGAAGCCTTTGTGGATTCCAGCGATGAAGCTTATCCCGAATTAAGAAGAATGGTTTTTGAAACAGTGAAGCTTGTAGCCGATAATCCAGACAATCATTCTATTCATTCTCAATTATCCTGTATCGAATTAATCTTTTTTCGCTAATAGAAAGGCGAGTGAGATAAAAATATGTTGATAAAACTTTACCCGTTCCATCTGCGAAATAGGTATTCATATATCGCGGATTTTCTATACCGGGAATTTTTTCAGGAGTATAAACAGTTCCTCTGAAATTTAATACATTATATGTTCCGCATGGAACAGTGATGGGATGATCAGGTTTTTCCATTTTATACGTCAAGGTGTACAGAGTATCTTCACCAATAATCTCAATTTTACTAACCAGTGTATCTGTGAAATTATCTTCAGCAAATCGAATATGTCCCTCATGGTTGACCAGATAACCGGAGGAATCTCTCAACATATCAACAATACCCCATTCTCTGGGAATATACGGATAATTCGTCCCCTCAAGAATAAAATATCGTTTTAAGCTGATGATAGTATCTCTTGTAATGATGACACTGTCAATTCTTGATAATGCCGTTTCATTTCCCAGAGCATCAATATCAAAATGCTGGTAAACCCAGTAGTTGCCAATTTCCAGGGGCATGTAATTGAGATTTGAATCTAAATCAGGATCCAAAGGTGAATCATCTTCTTTCCCACAAGATATTAAAATTGCGACAGTGATTCCTAAAACAAATAATTTTTTCATTTTTGAATTTTTTAGTTTGACATAGTGTTGAATTGGTAGAGTAATTATTTGTCATAGGCATGTGTTTAACATAACATCAAATTACTAACGTTTATTTAATGAAAATATTTTCTTACCGGTGATATTCGAAGGTTGGTGGCAATATGAAAGATCAATCACCCGGCTGCCTGGGAATTATTTGTATTTATATAGTGTAAGCTTTTGTATCTGGAAACTTCCAAAGGGTATCCGCAAATGTCTTCCCTGATGAGTCTGGTCTCCATTAAGGGCCATTTGTGTTTTCCAGTTGCCATTTTCATCAAATATTCCTCTTTCATTTATGCCTTGGTAGCCATACTTTCATCTGTCCAACACCTCTGTTGGACCATGAATAATAGGGTATAAATACCATGTTTAAAGCATCTTTTGAAGTATCATCAGGAACACTGCCGGTAATAATATTCACTCCGTCCAACAGATCCTCTCTCTTTTCAATTCTGAAGGCGATACTGTCGGGAATATAAATTTCTGATAAGTTGTTGTCATCAATTTCTTCTGCACAATACACAAGGGGCCCATACTCCAGGGCAACCAGGTTTTTGTTTTCATGTACTTTCTCATTGGTAACAACACGCTGGATCTTCATGGGCAGAATAACCTCAACCTGATCACCCGGTGTCCAGTTCCGGGAAATTTCGATATACCCTTTTTTGTAATGAAGCTCTTCATCATTACCATTTATCCTTACAACAATAGTATCCGGATTTTCTTCGAGGTATTCATACAAGGTTCCCGGAACCACCTGACCCTTAGCCCAACCGGGAATACGTACCTTTAAAGTGAAATATTTCTGTTTGTCAGGACTAATGGAAATAGCTATATGACCACCCCTTGGATAATCTGTTTCCTGGAGAATCTGAACATTGGTATTATCTAATGTAATAGTTGCTTTGTTTGCCATAAAAAGATTGATGTACAGACTATCTTTATTGCTGGCATAGATCAGACCCGGTATACCCGGAACAAAACGGATAATGTTTGTAGGACAGCAAGAGCAGTCAAACCAGGATTGCCGGGTACACGAACCCTTGTTAAAAGTAAAGACCCCGTCAGCTTCAAGAGGGTTGGGATAGAAAAACTTATTCCCGTCCAGGGAGATACCTGAGATCATACCATTGTATAAGGTTCTTTCAATAATATCATAATATTTTACATCCCCTGTAAGTAAGAATAACCTGTGGTTCCAGTATATACTTCCTATCGCTGCACATGTTTCGCTGTAGGAAGTCAGGTTAGGCAGTTCATAGTTATCACCAAATGATTCTCCTTCATGCCTGGCACCAATACCACCGGTAATATATAATTTTTT
>DAOUOU010000233.1 GCA_030626465.1 Bacteroidales bacterium | reverse complement strand
GTTACAACCCGTTGCTTACTTTCTTTCACTGCATTATCAGGCAAACCAACAAGGTAGAAGTTAATGCCCTTACTTACACTTACTTCAATAGTAATGATTTCTGCATTGATACCAAATACAGAGCTGGCAAATGTTTTTACTAGCATAATATTTTATTTCTCTTAACGTCTTTTCTTTTTTTTCCAGCTTGCTTTTCTCTTTCTGCGTTCTTTTTCTTTTTCATATACCGGGCAATATCCCTGTACCGATGAAAGTCCTTTTGGCTTGTTTTCTTTTTCTTTACAGCCAAGATTAATATTCAGACCAAACCGCAAATTTATATTTCTTGCAGATAACGGCCAAATCATTCCCAAAACATTATCTGAAATCATATAAAATTGCAAGGGCTCTCTGCCAATAGAGAATCCAAGTCCTGCATTTTTAAGTGACCGGTACATTACAGAGTAACTGGCTACCAGGTGAAAGTGACCAAAGGGATTATAATCGGCCGACAATGTAAGTGCAGGACTGAATTTGGTTCTGTATGCAACCGCAGAAATAAGTCCTTTGGCTTCCAGTTTCTCATTTACATGATATTCAGCACCGAAATACAATTTTGCAGGAAGGAGGGTGAAATATGGCTTATTTGTGAAATCGGAATAGATTGAATCTACAATAGATGATATAATATTTCCTGAGTCGACCAGGATACCCTGGTATGTATAGTATTCCTCAACAGATATATTATTGAGGTTTGATCGCCAACGAATAAATCCCACATCAAGCACACTGCCCGAAAGGGTAATGTCTTTGTTCAGCTGATGAATGAATCCAAAGTCAAAGGCCAGGCCCAAGTTTTTCCGGTTAAAAAGAATGTCAGTTATGCTTATACTTTCGTCATAGTAATAATCAGTTAACTGTCCGTTGTTATGTTCAATTATTAATGGAGCTGATATGTTTACCCTCATTTCACCATCAAGGGTCAGGTCAAACGTGTTTTCATCAGTATACAATGAAATATTTGATTTTGGAGCAGAGAGGTTTAATTTACCAAACAAAAGCTTTCCCTTGATACCCCAAAAATTTCCATCGCGATTTTGTCTGGACACACCTAAAGCATACTCTCTGTAATGCATGGCAAAGGCGGAAGATCCTCTCAGGCTTGCTTCCTGACCCTCAAATGGAGAATTTCCTTCCCAGGCAAGTCGAAACATATCTTTTGAAAATGTGAAGGGAAGGTTGTTTTTTTCAATTATAGAAAAGGTAAAATAGTAATCATCTCTTTTATGTCCCAGGGCTAAAAGTGTTGTATGCAATTCGGTCTCGATCAACGTTCTCCAACCGAGGCGATCTACTACCCGATCAATATTCATTGTATAGGTACTGTCGCTGGTATTGCTTATGAGTTGCTTATAAGTAAAGCCTGAATTTGCATAGTTAAAATGGATAGAAGATAAAACAGGAATACCTACAAACCACTTGCATTCTGACTGGACAGCAGGATTGAGAAAATTGCTTTCACCCAGGTAGTGCATCTGAAAAAGCTGCTGGTTCTGTTGACCAGACAGAAGGATTGGAATTAGCAATATGATGATAAGGATACCTCTCCTCATTAAAAAGATCTTTATTCAAAAGGTATTAAAAGTTCAGCCCTCAGCGCTAATTGTACATCGAATTCATAATATGAGTATACACGCAATATGTCTATGTTTTCACGATATGTTTCCACGTGGACGGACAATTCATAATTAGTTACCTGAAGAAAATTGTCAATCCTTGAACTGTCGATATATACTTCTTCCCTGCCTACATATGGTCCTGTTACGATTCCATCCTGATCCAGCGATGCGTTTTCAATTCGAAGTCCTCCCTCCTCAAAAAGTGAATCAACCAGTTGGATGCCATCAAAAAAATACAGCTGGATAGACAGAAAGGAGGGCAATCCATTGGCATAATTCACCCGGAACATTGCTGACTGGATATATTCCATATTAGGGCCAATGGAAGCAATATCCATAATACCCGTAAACACGGTATCATGTCCTCCTTGGGGATTAACAAAGAACAAGGTATCATCGTAAATAAGTAAAGGGATTGTATCGGGTATAAGGGATGTATCCACAATTGGCATATCAAGGGACAGAGGAGGCATGATTTCCTCAAGCGTATATTCAAGCGGACCAATTGGCAGGGAGTACGAAGGCGTATAAAATATGGGATCATTTTCACGGTTGAAATCATCCAGACATGCCCCGGCCAGGAAACTTATGAAAAGAATTAATAGTGTAACTGATCTTATTTTTGTTATCATTTGCTTTCCAGATTACTTTCAATAAAATTAATCAATGCATGAATTATTTTTATATGGATCTCCTGTATTCGATCGGAGTAACCATTATGGGGTACCCTGATCTCAATATCGCAAAGATCAGCAAGTCTGCCTCCGCTCTTTCCTGTAAGAGCGACAATTTTCATTTGCCTTTGTTTTGCTGCCTTTGCAGCATTGATAATATTCCTGCTATTTCCACTGGTACTTATAGCCAGTAATACATCCCCCTGGTTCCCGTGAGCTTCAATGTATCTCGAGAATATATTATCGAAACCATAGTCGTTGG
>DAOUOU010000075.1 GCA_030626465.1 Bacteroidales bacterium | reverse complement strand
CCGGTACCGGTGCCCCCATATCTTTCGGCAACCAGACTGCTGCAGGAACATATACCGTCGTTGCTACCGATGCTGCTACCTTATGCCAGAACAACATGGCCGGCAATGCCGTAGTCACTATCGATCCTCTGCCCGTTGCTTTCAATGTTACCGGTGGCGGCAGCTATTGTTTAGGTGGTTCCGGTGTGCCTGTAGGTCTTGATGGCAGCCAGGCAGGTGTTAACTATGAGCTTTATCTCGGTGGTGCTCCCACAGGGAATATTGTAGCTGGTACTGGTTCTCCCATATCTTTCGGTAATCAGACTGTCCCCGGCATTTATACTGTGGTAGCTACCGATGCTGTTACTGCATGTCAGAGCAACATGACCGGAAGTGTTACTGTAACCATCAATAATCTGCCCTCTGTAAATGTATTGCCAAAGAATGCAAGTACCTGTCAAAACCAGGGATTGTTATTTAATGGTAATCCAACGGGAGGATCCGGTACTTATAGTCATGCCTGGTCAGGAAGCGGCAGTATTTATCTTGATGCTACAGATATCGAAACACCTACATTTACCTCACCTGCTGATGGAAGCTTCCGATTGATCTATACTGTTACCGATGATAACGGATGCTCAGATACTGACTCAACAGATGTGACAGTTATTGCAGCTCCGATAGCGGAAGCAGGTAACGATACTGTCATATGCAATAGCGCATCTTTGCAAATTGCCGGAGCTTATGTGCTGAATGCCGTTGATTTTACATGGAGTTCATCAGGTACCGGTACTTTCGATGATAACAAAATTATTGCTCCAACATATACGTCAAGTATCATTGACCAGCAAGCCGGAAATGTTACTATTTATCTCGATGCGGTAGGAAATGCACCATGCGGAAATGCGATAGATTCATTTATTCTGACTATTGCCGGGCCTATTCAACCCACAATAGGAGCTCCCGCTCCATTCGTGATCGGTCCGAATACAGTAATAGAGATCTGTCTGGCCACCAGCGGGCATATGTTCATCGTAGATATGGGATATTACCTGCTAGCCCCCGATGGCAGCACAATGCTCACACTCAAGAAAGGACCTATGGAAATAGACTTTTTCAATCCATGTATACCATTTCCGCCCCCTCCTGGCGATTTAGATACCTTATGCTTTACTACTGAGCTTGCATTAACTGATACACTGGATGTTTGCACTGAACCAAGGCCCATAGATGGTACATTTGCTGCAACCGGCGACTGGAGTACATTATACGGTTTTAATCCTGCCGAAGGAGGATGGGCTGTAATGATCAAAGATACGGCCAATAATATGGGTGGTATAGATGGTGATATTGTATATGCTTCTATGAGCTTCACTGATACTGCCATAGCCACAGGTCTTTTGACCAGTGTGGACTATTTCTCAGGAACAGTTAGTATCCCAATACTCGAGCCTGCAAATACCTCATATATCATCCCCCGGGGCTTAAGAGAAAGTTGTCCGGGAGCATGTGATGCTGTTGGTATAGTGAATGTACTGGGCGGAGTTCCTCCATATATCGATTACAACTGGAGCCCTCCACCGGCCGGTGGCAATGGAACAGATTCCGTATTATTATGTGCCGGGACTTATAGTTTAACAGTCACTGATGCTCTCGGATGTACAGGAACAACAAGTGTTGATGTTATCTCACCGCCTGCAATAAATATTGATGCAGTAAATTATACGGATACGATAGGATGCTTTGGAGATTCCACAGGTTACATTAGTGTTCAGGCATCCGGCGGAACCGGCTCACTCACTTTCACCCTGTTGCCATCAACACCATCTGAAACTGCTGACTCAGGCTATTTCTCAGGATTACCTGTCGGTACTTACACCATCAGAATAGAAGATGCAAAAAGATGTTATATCGATACAACAGTCACAATTTATCAACCCGATCCACTTGTGCTTGTAAGTGCTGCTGTTACCGACAGTGTATTCTGTACTGGCGACAACAATGGTCGCATTGTTGCAACAGCGAGTGGAGGAACGACTCCTTATTCCTTTATTCTGGAGCCGGTGCATGTAATCAATGATTCAGGCATTTTTGAAAACCTGGCACCGGGGTCGTATATGATAAGACTTACTGATGCCAATAGCTGTGATACAATCGACAGTGATACGCTAATTCTGGGAATACCAGTGCTATTAGCTATTGATACAGTGATTATAACACCTATACTATGTAATGGAGATCTGGGAGCTCTGACTGTTGTTGCAAGTGGCGGACGATTACCCTACTCCGTATCAGTTCTTGGTGGCGCAGGAGCAATTCCTGATCAGGCTGATACAACCATATTCCCTGGTCTGGGAGCCGGTAACTATGATGTTCTTGTTACAGATGCAAACGGGTGCAATGCCACATGGCCTGCTATTGCGCTCACCGATCCGCCACCATTAGTACTTGACAGTATAATTATTACGCCCATTGCAGATTGCTATACAAATCCGGTCGGTCAGATCCGGGCATATGCCTCAGGAGGCACCGGGCTTATCGAATATTCAATTAACGGAACAGACTATCAGGCAGCCAACTTGTTCGGCAATCTGCCGGGAGGTAACTATACGGTATATTATCGCGATGCCAATGGTTGTGAATATAGCAAGGATACTTCAATGGCAAGTCCCTCCCTATTGCTTGGTAACCCGGTTATTACACATGTTCAGGGCGATGGTTACGGATCAATCCTGTTGAATCCAAGCGGAGGTATCCCATACACAGTTGGAGCAGGCTATCGCTATTCGATTGATGGCGGAGCGCTAACAACAGATCCATTATTTGACACCCTGGTAGTCGGACCATATGATGTTCATGTGGAAGATTCACTGGGTTGTCCATGGGATACTACCATAAATATTATCGTAATTGACCTTGATGTGGATGTTGTTGCGGTTGATGCCCGGTGTTACGGGGAAGCTTCCGGAGAGATCAGGATATGGATGAATGACGGTACGCCTCCTTACACGATCACGCTTGGCGCACTTATTATTCCAAATATAACAGGTAATTTCTTTACAATTGATACGCTTGAGAGTGGTAATTACGCTCTGCGTATTGAAGATTTCACCGGCAGAAGATTTGATACACTGGTTACAATCAATGATCCTCCTTCTATTAATGTAACCAAATCAACGAATGACCCTGCCTGTCATGAATATGAACTGGATGGCAATCCTTCTCAAAACGGATCTATTAGTTACACATCGATAGGAGGTGCCGGAGGATTTACTTATGCATGGTCTGATGGTGTTACCGGCGATTCATCACGAACAGGTTTGCAGGCTGGCACTTATACCGTTACTATCCAGGATGCGAATAATTGTGAGATCATCAATACAACCATTCTTGAAGGAGAGGAAGTAATTGGTGCCAGAATGGGTATTACTCCAATACCAAATGATCTGAATTTACCTCCCCGATTCCTTGAAGATACTACGATATGTTATCTTTCCAGATGGCAACTCAGGGTTTATCACCAGGTGATTAATCCAAGTTTTGAATGGACACCTGAACTACTGGATTTCCCGGATGACGCCACTGAAGATACTGTATCAATCACAGCCCGCGAAGAAGTTCAGGTTGTGGTTTACGTTAGAACCGATCGGTGCATGGATTTTGAACTGATCAACATCTCTCTTTTCGACACCCTGAACTCATATATTGGGACTGACGGATTTAGAATTGGAGATACAATTTATCAACCCCAGGGACAACCATTAAGTCTGTATAATGCTGATGCGTATGCTGAATACAGCTGGAGTGGCATAGGTCCCTTTAGCACAACAACAGGTCCTATCACTACGCTTACTCCTACAGAAGACCAATTGGTCACTTTCTTCGGTACAACACATGATGGATGTATAGAGAAAGCAACAGTGTTTGTTAGAATACAGCGACCAATAAAAGTGTATGCCGTATTTACTCCAAACGAAGATGGATTCAACGATTACTGGTTTATACCCAATGCAATACAATATCCGAAACTTGAAGTGGTAATCTTTAATCGTTGGGGACAACAAGTATTTTACAGCAAACCATATGGTATTGACATGCATCATATGTTTGATGGAAAATCACAGAAAAATGGAAAGGATCTGCCGGTAGGTACATATTATTATATTATTACACCTAACGACGGAATACAAGATACATTTACCGGAACCGTTACAATTGTCAGATAATGAGAAAACTAACCTTTATAACCATATTGCTTTTAAGTTGTGTGCTTAAAGTAAGCTCTAACCTGGATCCGCTTTATACACAATTTATGACAAATCCGTTCCTGATTAACCCGGCATTGGCAGGAACATATCCCTATTATCAGATCTTAACCAATAGCCGGTTGCAGTGGGCAGGATTTACGGATTCTCCTATTACTAATGTAATCAGTATGTTTGGCCCTACCATAAATCAACCAATGGGGCTGGGCGGTTATATTATGCACGATGCTACAGGTCCGACAAGCAGGACAAGTATAAGTTTTACATATGCATACAATTATGCTATTGCAGAAGATATGAAAATATCAATGGGCCTTGCCGTGGGGGCATTTCAATACAAGATCGACGGATCGCGTGAAACAGCTACCTACGACCCTGTCTATACAGGAGAAACATTTACACATTACGGGCCTGATGCTACAGTTGGTTTGTATTTCTTTTCTTCGACCTATCATGCCGGCTTGTCATTAACCAACCTCCTCGGAAATAAATTAAAAATCGGGGAGGATACTGCTATAACAAATCTAAGCAGACTCAAGCAACACTATTATTTACATGGTGGTTATAAGTATCTGGTCAACAGAGAACTCTCTATTGAGCCAACCATAATATTGCGAAAAGTAGCTGCAATCCCTTTGCAAGTAGACTTCAATGTAAGGGTGTGGTATGGCAAAAGACAATGGGACCGCAGCAAGATATGGGGAGGTCTTTCCTTCCGCAGTCAGGATGCAGTGACAATAATGGTCGGCTTTGCCTATCAGCGCAAAATAGAAATTGGTTACTCATACGATATTGGAATCAATCAGCTCAGATCGTATCATTTCGGGACTCACGAAGTCATGATAGGTTTTAAGTTTAATGATATCAAAGAATACTGATCTTTTACTTAAAGCCGCCACTTTTCAAGTGACGGTTACAGAAACTCCGATAGCCGTTTTCTGCCTTTAGCATACAAGAAATTAAACTACCTTTGCCGGAAATTATACTGCAAAGGATGAAAATACGGTTTTTAGTCATCATATTTATAATTGGCTCCTGTACCCCTGAGGGAAAAGAAAAACTTATTCCGCGTAAGGATCTGGTTCCTTTGCTGATTGATATGCACATAGCTGATGCATTGGCATTGAACCATTCCATCAGCGAACAATTTGACAACCTTGATTCATCGCTCTTGTATAGTTCAGTGCTCACTAAACATGGTTATTCAAAGAAAGAGCTGATCAGTACCCTTGAAAATTATTCATCTAAACCCGATAAATTAATAAAGGTATACGATGAAGTCTTTTCGGCACTGAGTAAAAAATCTGAAGAAGCAAAGGCTATCCGGAATAAATATTCATTATCATCCCTTGATATTGTATGGAAACCTGATGCTTTTAGATTCGTTATTTCTGGCGATACAGTACATTACCCTTCTGCATTTGAGTTTCCTATTGACAGCATCGGTACGTATATTTTAACTGCCAGCATAAAAATGACATCTGAAGATAAATCTGTAAATCCAAGAATTATAGCTTTTTTTTTCTCTCCTGAAAGGGATGTGCCTGAATACCGGCAATACTTCAGGGAGACTCCTATTCCAAAAGCAAAATACTCAAGAGAATATACCCTGGTTGAGGAATGTATTGATAGCACATTTACACACATGCGAATTATTATTCCCGAATATGACAATAAGGATACTTCCTTCTACAAAAAAATGAATATCTCTAACCTGCGAGTCGGAAAACTGAAAAGCGAAAAAGAAGAAAAATAAAAGCAGGTGTAATACTATGGCTACCTTTCTATTTGATGATATAATTTTTGGTCCCGTAAGAAGTCGTCGACTGGGCAATTCACTTGGCATTAATCTACTTCCCCAGACTAAAAAAATATGCAATTTCAATTGCCTTTACTGTGAATGCGGATTAACCAATGTTCCGTCTTCGGACAATTTAAAAGGCATGCCTGCCAGAGAAGAGGTCAGGTCTGAACTTGAAAGAACACTAAATGAATTTATTCGTTCCAACCGAAAGATTGATACAATAACCTTTGCAGGAAATGGTGAGCCAACGCTCCATCCTTCATTTTCTCAGATAATAGATGATACAATTGAGTTAAGAAAAAAATATATACCGTCATCAAAAATTGCTGTATTATCAAATGCCACTCTGGTTAGTAAAAAAGAAATAAAAGATGCTCTCCTGAAAATTGATTTTAACATTTTAAAGCTCGATTCTGCAAGAGAAGAGACTATCAGGAAAATTAACTGCCCTCTTGGTGAATTCTCTCTGGAAAAACTAATAGACAAACTCCATTCATTCAAAGAAAATCTGACTATTCAAACTCTTTTCGTAAAAGGAAAGTATAAGGGGTATTCATTCGATAACAGCTCTGATGAAGAACTGAAAGGATGGCTCCGGTTGCTTAAAGATCTGCATCCAAAACTTGTAATGGTGTATACAATAGCACGGGATGCACCGATTGAAACCATTGAAAAAATCTCTGAAGAGAAATTACATTCGATTGCATCGAAAGTAAGAAGACTTGGTATTCCGGTAACAATATCAACCTGAAAACAATCTGAAGCATGACAAAAAGAAAAGTTCTTCTGGTTCCGTTAAACTGGGGACTTGGACATGCAACCCGCCTGGTACCAATCATAAGAAAATATACAGACAAAGGTGATGAGGTGTTCGTCGGGGGAAGTCCTGAGCACCTTGTTTTATTTCGTGAGGAATACCCTGAAATCAGATCAATCAAAATACCTTACGCAAACATAAAATTCAATGATAATCAAAGACAGATTATCTCACTTATTGTCCGGATACCATTATTTATAATCCAGATTATCAGGGAGCATTATGCACTAAAAAAAATTGTCCGCAAAAACAAGATAGACCTGGTAATATCCGATAACTGCTATGGATTATGGCATCGAAAGATCAAGTCGATATTCGTAACACACCAGCTAACTATAAAACTACCGCCAGGGATAAAATTATTTGAAGGAATGATTAACAACGTCAATCACTGGTTGATAAATAAGTTTGATGAATGCTGGATACCCGACCTGAAAAATGATGGAGGATATGCGGGGGACCTGTCTCATGGCAAAGAGCTGAAAAACAAAGTTAAGTATATAGGAATTCAATCAAGATTCACCTGTACGGAGCTGCAGGAAAAACCTGGAAAATCTGATAGTCAAAACAAAGTATTAATACTCATTTCAGGACCCGAGAAACAAAGAACAGTTTTTGAAACCATAATAAAGGATCAATTAAAAGATTTACCGGATTATTATGATTGTACTCTTGTTCGCGGTTTGCCCCTGGATAAAACCGTTTTACGTTCAGGCTGGTACAATCATCTTCCTTCGAAAGAATTGTGTGCTTTAATCAACAGCTATGATAAGATCATATGCAGATCGGGTTACAGTACAATTATGGATCTGCTGGCCTTAAGAAAAACCGCTCTTCTTGTTCCAACACCCGGACAAACAGAACAAGAGTACCTGGCTGATTTTCTTTCTTCAAAAAAACTTTTTTGTGCCATGAGTCAAAAAGAATTCGATATCAGAATCGCTCTCGATAAATTGCAACATCATATAAAAGAAATTCATGTTCGTTTCAGAACATCAATTGTATCATAAGGCCAAAAACCAATATTGCCCCTGTCAAATAACCGGCAGATAACTGCACTATGGTATGTGAATTCAATGCCAGACGCGAAGAAGCAATAATTCCGGCAACGATCAGGCTGATACTCAAAATAATAGTCATATCAATACCATAAACAAAGGAAAGGGCCATAATCATACCGGTAAGTCCACCTATCCCCGCCATATGAATACTGATCTTCCAGAAGAGAGAAACAAACAGGATCATCAGAACGACAACTGTTGATGCAAAGAGAAACAAGTTTATTACCCTTACCGGTGCCAGCTTTGTTACAAGATAATACCCGATATAATAACATATTGCAGCAAAGAATAATGGAACCAGTCGCTCACGACGCTCATCAATAAAATAATTTTGCATGTGCTTAAAATATAGTAAGCCCGGAAGTATACTAAGAGGCAGAAGAATGTTGCATAATACTACAGCCAGGTAGACAAATCTCTTGTACTGCAATGGCATGTCAACAGAATATATGTCCAATTGAAAAATAATGAACAAACCAATAAGAGGCATTAAGACCGGATGAAACAAGTAAGATATTACTTTTGGCGTATGCCTCATGAACAGGTATGCTTTACAGATGATTATAATTCTTTTCTCATGCGGGCAACGGGGATATTCAATTGCTCACGGTATTTTGCAACTGTTCTTCGGGCAATATGATAACCCTTCTCCTGGAGAATGCTTGCGAGTTTGTCGTCGGTAAGAGGTTTACGTTTTTCCTCATTATCAATGCAATTCTGCAAAATCCTTTTAATTTCCCTGCTGGACACTTCTTCTCCTGACTCAGTCTGCAAACCTTCGGAAAAGAAAAACTTCAACGGATAAATTCCAAAATGAGTTTGTATGTATTTACTGTTCGCCACCCTCGAAATAGTTGAAATGTCTAAACCTGTACGATCAGCAATGTATTTCAAAATCATAGGTTTTAACAATGTTTCTTCACCCTCCATAAAGTATTCACGCTGGTAATCAATAATAGCATTCATTGTAATCATGAGCGTATTTTGCCTCTGCTTTATAGCATCTATAAACCATTTTGCCGAATCAAGTTTCTGCTTAACAAAATGTATAGCTTCTTTTTGCTCTGATGAAGATTTATCCTTGCCTGCAGCATAAGATTGTAACATTTCAGAATAAGTCCTGCTCAATCTAAGCTCCGGCGTATTTCTTGAGTTCAGGCTTATCTGAAATTCTCCGTCATCATTTTCCAGAATAAAGTCAGGAACAATGGTTATCGAAGTTTTATTTAGAGGATCACTAAACGCGCTTCCCGGTTTTGGATTTAACTTGAGTATCTCGTCAATGGCAGATTTCAACACCTCATCACTTATTCCGAGTTTGTTGCGAATTTTATTGTAATGCTTGCGTGTAAACTCATCAAAATGGTGTCTGATCACTTTTGTAGCCAAAGCAATTTCAGGATGTTCCTGATCTTTTGCGCGTATTTGCAGCAACAAGCATTCACGCAAATCGCGAGCTCCAATTCCTACAGGATCAAAATCCTGAATTATTCTCAACAAGTCCAGCAGTTCCTCTTCAGTTGCAGTAACATTCAGTGAAAATGCCAGGTCATCAACAACTGATTCTATCTCACGGCGTAAATAGCCATCTTCATCGATGTTGCCTATCAAATAATCGGCAAGAGCATGTTGCCTTTCATCCAGCTTTCTTAATCCCAGTTGTGCCTCAAGAAACTCATGGAATGTTGAACCAACGGAAAATGGTATATCATCCCTTTTATCATCTCTTGAATAATTCTTTGCAGATGTTTTGTACAAGGGGATGTCGTCATCTTCAAGGTAATCCTCAATTGAAAACTCCTCGTTATCCTTGTCCTGCTCATCCGATCTGGTTTCTTCTTCTTCCTGCATATCAGAATCCGTTTCCTCTCTCCCTTCCTCCAGCACAGGATTTTCTTCTAACTCCCTTTTAATACGCTGTTCAAGTTGCATTGTTGGTATCTCCAGTAACTTGATCATTTGTATTTGTTGCGGAGAAAGTTTCTGAAGAAGTTTCTGCTGTAATTTCTGCTTCAACATCACTTTTCACACTTTAACAAAAATCATCGATTATAAAAATAAAAAATTGCATTGAAAAATATGAGAATTTTATCCAAAGAATAGGGGATTTTGACGAATCTAAGCTCTGAAAAGCAAATTTTACGGGAAAATATTAAAAAATAGAGGTTTTTTAAGCGGAAACAACTCCGGTGAAGCAGAATGTCTTTTAATTAAGAACCGGAGCGCAGCGGAGCTCGGCGAAGCCAAGGGCCATCTTTATGATTTCGAAGAAATCATGCAATCCGCTTTCGAAAAATGGCGTGAAGAGGAGGTACTATTCCATGCTATATTTTAGAATAAATACGTCACGCATCACAACCGAACACATTGAATAAATACTCACTCTGTGGATGTTTTTGTTTTTAATACCAGCCCCAAAGGGGCGATACTCAACAGCCCCGGGCATCAGCCCGGGGATTATGCAATAAAATATTACATAAGCACCACAGGTGCGTAATCGATAATTTCACACATGCCACAATTGTTAATAAAAACTACATTCACATTACTTTTGGATTAATGATTAGGTCCCGATGGGCTTTGTGTGTATGGTTTATCAAAAACCCCGAGCTACGCACGGGGCTAATGATTTGCGCACCTTTGGTGCTCGAAAATTCAAAATAAAAATTCACTTTTTCTTTATAGGTAGTCCAATGACCAAAATAGGTGCAATAAGATACACTTATCATTTCTGATCTCTGACTTCCAACTTCGGTCTTCGGTCTTCGGTCTTTTAAACTAAAACTCAGCGTTTTTAGGTGTTCGCGGAAAGGGAATCACATCACGTATATTCGCCATACCGGTTACAAACTGGACCATACGTTCAAATCCCAGGCCAAAACCGCTGTGAGGTGCAGTACCAAACTTCCTGGTATCGAGATACCACCAGAAGTCTTCCACATTCAGATCCAGTTCTTTAATACGATCAACCAGTTTATCATAGTCCTCCTCTCGCTGAGAGCCTCCAATTATTTCGCCTATTTTCGGAAATAAAACATCCATGGCTCCAACAGTCTTTCCGTCAGAATTTTGCTTCATATAGAATGCCTTGATCTCTTTTGGATAATCAATAATTATAACAGGTCGCTTAAAATGTTTCTCAACAAGATATCGTTCATGCTCTGTTTGCAGGTCGGCCCCCCACGAAACGGGGAACTCAAATTTCTGACCCGATTTTTCTAAAATTGATATGGCTTCGGTGTAGGTTTTCCTCACGAAATCTTTACTGATAACAAATTCCAGGCTATTCATCAAATCCTTGTCATACATTTTAGTAAGAAATTCAATATCCCTTTTGCAATGTTCCAGGATATACCGAACAATATTTTTCAGGAAATCTTCAGCAAGATCCATATTGTCTTTCAGATCACAAAATGCCATTTCCGGTTCAATCATCCAGAATTCCGCCAGGTGTCTGGGAGTATTCGAATTTTCTGCCCTGAAAGTAGGGCCAAAAGTGTAAATATCTGACAGGCCCATGGCCCCAAGCTCTCCTTCAAGTTGTCCCGAGACAGTCAAATTTGTCTCTCTGCCGAAGAAATCCTCTGAGTAGTCTGCTTTACCCTCTTTAGTAACAGGAGGTTTTACCGGATCAAGTGTAGTTACCCGAAACATCTCTCCTGCTCCCTCACAATCTGAACCGGTAATGATAGGAGTATGAAGACAAATAAAACCTTTGTTGTTGAAATAGTTGTGAGCTGCAAATGCCAGTGCATGCCTCACTCTCAGAACAGCTCCAAAAGTATT
>DAOUOU010000231.1 GCA_030626465.1 Bacteroidales bacterium | reverse complement strand
TTCATTGTCTGGTTTGTTGCATTGTATTATTATTTTTCCACACAAAAAAAGGATATCCGATTTTTCTATAAACAAATTCTTCACTACGATAGGGTCAAATCAGAATCTTCTATCTTCCTAGAATAACGCCGTTTTTATTTTCAGGTTTGCCGGAAAATTTTGCAGAGCTTAGAGCTTCATGTGCTGCTGTTAATGCAAGTAAGGTCGTTCTGGGAAGATTTGCCTTGATATTCAGAGTATTATTCAATTCTTTGTTAGACAGTTTTACTTCTCCAGCAACATATTCGTTTTTGTGGGTAGTTTCTAAGCGATGAATTGGTGCAAGACCCGTTTTATCCTGACGCAAAGATCTTAGGTTATCATCGAGATTATTTCCAATGGCTGAAATAATTCCTAGGCCCGTAATTACAATTTCTTTTTCTATATCAGGATTCGTATGAGCCATCTTTAGTTGTATTGGTTATCAGATATCAGGTTGAAAAATCGTTCAACAGTTCCATACCTAAGAATTTCCTTGTTGTGAATTCTGCTTTTTCTGCTACCAGCCAAAGGCATACATGATAGTCAGTGCCAGACAAATATTCTGTCCATCCGGTCAGGCATAGTTCAGTACTGCCTGATGCAAACAAGATATCAACCTGATCAATAATATTTTCTGCATTAAACCGGTGCTCTACAAAAAAAAGGTTTTCTCCTTTCCATCCTTGCCTTATGGATATTTCACCGATAGCTATGTTCGGAAGCGTATAAACGAATACTGCAGGACTCGGAATATTATTTAATGTTTCAGTAAAGTGAATATCAGTCTCCAGGGTTGATGCGGAATTCGATAATACAATAGCTGTTTCTTCAGGATCATAAATTGAAAGTTCAACACCTCTTGTTATAAGCTCATTGGCTAAAAAAGTTAACTTGCAGAGACCATCCATTTTGTAAAACTTGGGATATCTGCAATTGAGCTTTTTGTATAAACCCTTGCTAAAGGTCTGAAAATTCCCATCAGGGATATCCGTATACAGAATACGACCATCACAAACTACCTTGTTGTTTGTAATGCATACATTTCGCAATATGTATAAGTTTTTAGCCTGCATCTTTTTCGAGTAAAATAGCTGCATTACAACCTCCAAAACCAGAGGAGAGCTTGAGGCAGCGATGTAAACTTTTTTCCTGGTTCTGTCTCACAATATTCAGAGGCGAAGCCACACCCGGAGTTTCGACTCCAAGAGATCTGTATAGGATACCATTAAGCATGGACTGTTTTGTTACTATTGTTTCAATTATTCCTGCAGCACCGAGGGTGTGACCAAAATAAGCTTTAAAACTGTTTACCGGGACATGGCTGAGGGATAATCTGTTTATGGCATGACTTTCCATATCGTCGTTGTATGGTGTTGCTGTGCCATGGGCAGAAATAAAATCGATTTGTTGATTTTCCGGTAAAGTATGGCTGGCCGAGAGATACAATCCCTCACCTGTTCGGGAGGGTCCTGAGATATGATTGGCATCATTGGCTGAGGCTCCGCCAACAAGCTTTATGCTGTCTGGTTCTTTGAATTTGGAAACAATGAGGGTACCGGCTCCCTCGCCAAGAGATAAACCATCTCTGTTACTATCGAATGGGCGACACGGGGATTCGCTCATTGATTTAAACGATTCGAAACCGGCCACTACAAAATCGGTTACAACATCAGCCCCGGTAACAACAACAGTACTGTACTTCTCATTTTCAATATATCTATTCGCAATGATCAGTGCCAAAACACCTGATATGCATGCATTACAAACTACAATCGGCGGATTGATAAATCCAAAGAGCTTTGCTATTTTGTTTGCTGTGTTATGCAAATGAATTTGTTCCGAAGGTTGTATACCAGGCTTTAGTAATTCAATATTTCCCTTGGTAGTGGAAAGAATAAACAGAGTTTTTTTTGATCCGGTATTGATTTTGCTGGTGGTAAGAGTTTTGTCTAATGAGAGAGCAACCAGTCGTTCAAAATTTGTGAAATCATGTTCAGAATAGCTTTGTGACAATTCATTTTTAATCCTTTCAAAATTGACCAGTGATATGGGTGCTCTGGTAAATTTTGCAAAAGGGTGATTAAAGCTGATCCCGGTGGTTCCTCTCTCAATGTTAGCAATAACTTCAAGGGTGTCAGTACCTAAAGAGGTGATTATATTGTTGCTTGTAAGGTAGGCCATGGTTTTAATCTAACAAACCCCATTTTCTTTTCCATCCGGCAATATATTCGGGGAGGATAAGCAATAAATTTCCTTCAATATCAGTAAATACCTGAACAGTACGGCCTTCCGCAACAATCTCTTTGTTTTCAGAACGAAATACGGTATATTCTAAAATAATCTTGGCCGCCGGATTATCAATAAAGCGAGTCTCAATAAGCAGCCTTTCTCCATATGTAACATAACTTTTATAATCGCATTGAACTGAGACAACCGGAGTGGCTATACCTTCTCTCTTCAGATCAGTATAACATATACCATGCTTCACGCCAAAATCCTCTCTTCCAATTTCAAAATATTTCAGATAGTTACCATGCCAGACTATTCCTAAAGGATCAAGCTCGTTAAATCTTACTTCAATTTCTTTAGTTGACTTTAGAAGAACTTTTTCCATGTTCCAACCAAGAAGGTAGTGTTCACAAAAAAAATGACGGGCAAAGCCAAAGGATTTGGAATTAGAAATTATTGGACTGGTGCAGTGTTCGATGTGATGAAACAATGCA
>DAOUOU010000098.1 GCA_030626465.1 Bacteroidales bacterium | reverse complement strand
TTTGCTCCCAGCCCAACTGGTCCATTGCATATAGGCGGTACAAAAACAGCCTTGTTTAATTATCTGTTAGCCAGGAAGCATAATGGAGATTTCATTCTGAGAATTGAGGATACTGATCAGTCGAGGTTTGTTGAAGGAGCTGAAGAATACATCAATGAAGCATTTGAATGGCTGGGACTGATACCTGATGAAGGAGTAAAACAGGGAGGTGAGTATGGTCCATACAAACAATCGGAGAGAAAAGCAATATACAGAAAATACGCTGATCTGTTGCTTGAATCGGGTTGGGCATATTATGCATTTGATACCCCGGATGAGCTTGATCAGTTAAGAAAAAATTACGAGGCTGATCAGAAAACCTTTTCGTATGATGTTCTCACCCGAAAAACACTGAATAATTCCATTGTACTTGGTGATGAAGAAACCAGAAAGAAAATTTCGGAAGGGTTACCCTATGTTATTCGTTTCAAAATGCCTGAGGATGTTGATGTACAGGTAAAAGATATTATTCGCGGAACTGTTAGGTTTAATACTTCCACGCTCGATGATAAGGTGATTTTCAAATCAGACGGATTGCCTACATACCATCTTGCAAATGTTGTGGATGATTACCTGATGAAAATTTCACATGTTATACGTGGCGAGGAATGGCTGCCTTCACTTCCTTTGCATGTTATGCTTTACAAGGCTTTAGGCTGGGAAAAGGATATACCACAATTTGCGCACCATTCACTAATTCTGAAACCGAGTGGTTCAGGAAAGTTAAGCAAGCGTGATGGAGACAAATTGGGATTTCCCGTATTCCCGATCGAATGGAGATCGCCAAACGGAGATGTGTCAAGCGGGTATCGTGAAACAGGCTACTTTCCCGAAGCAGTGATCAATATGCTTGCCCTGTTGGGTTGGAATCCCGGCACTGATCAGGAAATCTTTTCTCTTGATGAACTTATTGAAGCATTTACTCTTGAACGGATAAACAAAGCAGGAGCGCGTTTCGATCTGGAGAAAGCGAAATGGTTTAACCAGCAGCACCTGCAGTTAAAAAGCAACAGGGAATTGGCCGGACTATATAATCAGGAGTTAGTGAAGAGAGGGATACGGAAAGATATCTCGCAAATTGAAGAGATTGTTGCATTAATTAAGGAGAGATCGGCATTTGTATCTGATTTCTGGGAGCAATCATACTTTTTCTTTGTTGCTCCCGAAAAATATGATGAGAGTACAAAAAAGAAATTCTGGAAAGAACAGACCCCTGCAATTGTAGATAATTGTCTCGACATTATTAGGGGTATTGATCCTTTTGTCTCTGACGAAATAGAAGAAAAGATAAAATTATATAGTGAAAAGAACGAACTGGGATTCGGAAAAGTCATGAATCCTTTACGACTAGCAATTGTAGGGGCTGGTAAGGGACCTCATTTGTTCGATATCATGGAAATGATTGGCAGGGAGGAGACAATATCGCGTATTGCAAAAGCTCTGAAAACATTAGAATAATACATGAGTCTTTGATTTATATCATTACACATAGATCAGATTATACTAATCGAGATTCATTGCCATGCAAAAGATGCCTGCTATTTTCGGATGTTATTGCGCTGCAGATGTTATTCATTCGATAATAAAGAGCTGAATAGGGAAAAGAACATCGAGGGGTCCTGTCATGTCGTCGCTACCTGGTTAATGCAACATAATCTTTTATCAGGGTATTCAGAAAAACAAGCCTGTTGCCGTCAGCTTTTATTCCTGCATAATCTTCAATTTTTTTTATAAGCTGATTCATCGCTTTCAGATGACTATCATTGGGATATTTTGTATAGCGTGCAGCAACCTCCTTTATCATTAGCATTTCCTCTTCAGTGAATTGAACAACTTCGGGGTATGTTGCCTCATGATTTTCGAGATGATTTAACTGCATGATACGATCAAGCGAAAGCCTGCCAGCCGAGTTTATCTTGATCACTGTTGTATCGGCAAGGTAATCGCCAATGCGTTGACTTCTGGGTGAGGAAGCAATTGTTAAAGAAGCAACTGTACCCAGCGTTCCGTAAATGTCTACCAATCGAAATGCCCAGCGCATAAAAAAATCGTACAATCCGATTTTTTCGCCTGTGATTTTTACTACTCTGAGTCCAAATATCTTTTTACCGGGAGACTGCCCGTTGTTAAAAATTTCCCAGGCTACGGAATAAAAGCCAAAAATAGGAACCATGACAAAGTAAAAAGCAACTGTTGGTGAATTAACTGCAATGGATACAATAAGATAGAGGACACCAATGCTTGCCCATATAATGAGCTGATCAACGAAATAGGCCCCGACACGCTCAATAAGTGTGGCAGTTTTGTATTCTATTGAAACATTCTGGGTAGTATTTATGTCTATTACTTTCAAGTGTTTCTCAAATGATTATCAATTAAAACTTATACAAATCTCAGTGTGAAAATAAAAATTATTATTTTACAAGCGAAATTGTATTTATATGAACCGAACATGAAAATTTTTAAGTATAAAATTTTCATGTGAGAGGGCAGGCCCGGCTCCTTAATATGCGAAATTTTTTTGTATACAAAAAATTTTTAAACAGATGAAAGAATCAAGTTTTGTAAACCAAAACAAGGCGAAATGGGAAGAGCTTGAAGACGAACTAAAGCAAAAGAAACGAAATCCTGAAAAAATAAGCAGGCTGTTTGTTCAGATAACTGATGATCTTTCTTTTGCTCAAACATTTTATAAGAATCGTTCAGTTCGGATTTATCTTAATGGAGTAGCTCAACTTCTATTCAATAATATTTACCGCAACAACAGGGTCAGGTGGACAAGTTTTCTAAGATTCTGGAAAACTGATCTGCCAGTCATCATTTACAATTCAAGACAGGAATTCCTGATTTCTTTTCTGGTTTTTATTACTGCAATGGCAATCGGAGTTCTTTCATCAGAATATGAGCCAAATTTTGAACGGCAAATTTTAGGAGATAGTTATTTGGAGATGACAATGGAGAACATCAAGAATAATGATCCAATGGCTGTTTACAAGGATAGTAAGCAGATGGATATGTTTTTGGGGATAACATTAAATAACATTTATGTTGCATTTTACACATTTGTATTCGGGATCTTCCTTGGCGCAGGTACTATTATTAGTATGATCAGAAATGGAATAATGGTCGGGACCTTCCAGTATTTTTTTATTGAACACGGTCTTTTTAAAGAATCCTTTCTAACGATATGGCAACACGGAACACTTGAAATTTCCTCTATCATTATTGCCGGTGCCGCCGGATTGACCATGAGCAGGGGTATCTTATTTCCCGGAACTTATACACGCATGCAGGCATTGCGATTATCTGCCAAAAGAGGTCTTCGCATAATGCTGGGTATTGTACCTGTCTTCGTATTTGCGGCATTTATAGAAGGCTTTTTCACACGCCATACAGAAGCCCCTGATATCATTCGGATTTTTGTCATACTGTTTTCCCTGTTCTTTATTATCAGTTATTTTGTTGTTTACCCCAGAAGAGTGGCAAAAAAATATCCCGAGAAAATACAAATGACTGATAAAATAGAGCATACAGATAAATCCCTTCCTGACTTATCCGTTATACAGACTGATGACCAGCTTTTTGCCAATACACTTAAGACACTAAAATTGTACAGGAGATTAATTTTTGGGGGAGGCTTGATAATAGCTTGTATTCCGGCAATCCTTATGGCTTTTTTTGCAGATCTTCTTGTTCAGATTGATGACGGTATACTGTTTAATCTAAATGGGTATACTGCGTACTTCAATTATAGAGAAAACTTACCTATGTTCTTCATCAATAGTGTGTTGATGAGTTTTTGTATTGTGATAGCTTCTCAGGTTGTTGCGAGCTTAAGCAAAGGCATACAACATTTTTCTTTCCTGAGTAAACTGAATTTAGCTATTATCTTAAACAGTTTACTGGCTGCTTTCATCATCAACTTATCATTTTTTATAGAAGGTGGCTGGAGCATTACCATACAAATATTTACACTGCCGATATTTTTGATGGCAGTGTATGGAAGCATTATTAATAAAGGATTTTTTGTTTCAGGTGTAGGGTCTGCTTTTCAACTTCTGGGGAAAAGCACCGGAAGGTTAATTCTATTATATCTGAAGTTTCTCTTTTTGGCCACTGTAGTAATAGTAATTATCCGCCAGCGATTTTACTGGAAGTTTCTTGAAGCACTGAGCTGGAATTTTGAATTCAGCGAACAAACGACTGCCCATATTTTCGATTTTGTAATCACCCTGATATTTTATCTGGCAATTTTTGTATGCTATGTTACCATTTCTATTGCTATAAATATTTTTTATCACACTGCACATGAAATTACTAATGCAGAGAATCTTAAAAAGAGGATAAAAGGGATAGGTACTAAAAAAATCATTAAAGGATACGAGTTTGATTAGCAGTAAGTCTTTAAAATATTTGGCTCTCTTTGTTTTTATCTTTTGTATACAAAATATAAAGGATATTGATGTCAGTGCTCAGAATTCTCAGGAAGAAGGGATATCGCACCAAAAATGGAAAGAGATTACCGGGGATAAAAATTACACGGAAACATACAAAGAAATAAAACCAAGAAAAAGAAAAGACAGGAAGATGAAAACTCCCGGCTGGAACTTCAATGGTTCAAAATCGTTTGTTTCCTTTTTATTGGGTGCGATAGTTGTTATTTTACTTGCATTAATACTTTTTCTGATCATGAAATATTTACTAAAATATTTCGACGAGAAAGTACCACAGAAAAATGAAAAAATTTCGTTCGAAAATTTAGAAGAAAATATTCATGAATCAGATTTTGATGGTTTATTGAAACATGCCCTTTCTGAGGGTGCCTATGCTTTATGTATCAGGATATATTATCTGAAAATTATTAAGGCTCTTTCCGATAAGGATTTAATAAACTGGAAAAAAGATAAGACCAATCATAGTTACGTAATTGAAATGTCAGGGAAGCCAGAAGGTCATCATTTTGTCTGGTTAACCAATGTCTATGAACGAGTATGGTTTGGGAACGCATTGGTTGAAAAACCTCAATTTGCTATACTGGAAAATCATTATTCAGATTACTTAAAAAAAATAACTGCTGGTGAAGCGTAGTACTGTTATAGCAATCGTTGTGATCTTTGTATTGACCGGACTGATAGTATTCGGGGTAATCTATCTCAGGCAATACCTGCCAAAATATCAATGGTATCCAAGCTATAGTGTAAAAAGTTCTCAGCCTTATGGAGCAGAGATTACCCTTAAAATATTCGAAGAAACGGATCTGTTTAAAGAAGTTGTTCTGTTAGATAAGCCCATCTATGAAAAGCTTGATACACAAAACATGAATGCCCTTTATGTATTTATCGGCGGATGGGCATTTTACGATTCTGTTACTGCAGATCATATAATGAATTTTATTAGAGAGGGAAATGATGCTTTTATAGCAATTGAGGAATTACCTTTCCCACTGAGGGATTATCTGTTAAATACAAGCGATAGCTTATTCACTTTTGATTCACGTCACGATTCGATCATTACAACTCACTTTCGGGACCCCACTATTACTGATGAGTTCATTTTTCATTTCCAAAGTTTCAAAAGGAAAGTCGACTACGATTGGAAATGTGTTTATCAGGAAGAAACTGATGATTCGTTGTTGGCGCTTTCGCCTGATATTATCTCAACAATTGATTCGGGAGGTATCAACTGCTGGAAAGTTGACTATGGAATGGGAGATTTATATATACACCTCAATCCGATATTATTTACCAATTATTATTTAATAGAAGAAAAAGGGTATTCATACCTGAATACTATGCTCGGTATTATTGGAAAGCATGAAGTATGCTATTGGGATGAGTATAGCAAGATTTGGATGTTTGACTCAATGGGAAGGCCTCAGTTTCATGAGAGTCCCTTAAAGTTTTTACTGTCTCAGCGCAGTTTACGATGGGCTTATTATCTAACAATAGTTTTTATTCTTACCTATATACTTTTCAGGGCAAAACGAACACAGAGACCAATACCCATTATGCCTGAGAATAAGAATACCTCTGTTGAGTTTGCAAAAGCAGTAGGCACGTTGCATTATCAGACAAGCAACCATACCGTTCTGGCGAAACAGATGATGAACTTATTTCTCTCTTTTGTCAGGCAACGTTATAATATACCAACAACACTGGAACAGGAGGATTTAACCAAACAGATAGTGCGCAAATCAGAAATACCACAAAAATCGATTGATGAAATATTCAAAGTTCATTTTCGCATCAAATACAATCCTGATCCTGATAAAAAAGACACGATAATACTTCATTCATTGCTTGAAAACTTTTATAAAAACTGCAAATAATATGTCAGAAGAAAATTTAAACCAGCCGCAAGAGAATCAAGGGTTTCCCAAGGAAGAACTTGAAATCGGCAAAACCAATCCGGAGATCAGTTTTGTGTTTGATCTGGTTAGTAAAGCCCGATCTGAATTACAGAAGGTGATCGTCGGTCAGGACAATCTTATTGATTTATTGCTTACGGGTCTGTTGAGTAATGGACATATCCTGATCGAAGGTGTACCGGGCATTGCGAAAACACTAACCGTAAAACTTCTTGCACAAGCGGTGGATGTTGACTTCAAACGCATTCAATTCACTCCCGATCTTATGCCTTCGGATGTAATCGGGACGAATGTTTTTAACATGAAAACATCAGATTTCAATTTTAAGAAAGGGCCTGTCTTTTCAAATTTCATTCTTATTGATGAGATCAACAGGGCACCCGCGAAAACGCAGGCTGCCCTGATTGAGGTTATGGAAGAAAAACAGATTACAGTTGATGGAGAAACTTATACGATGAAATATCCATTGTTTATTGTAGCCACTCAAAATCCGATTGAACAGGAAGGCACATACAAATTACCTGAAGCTCAGCTCGACAGGTTTTTGTTTCGTATTAAAATGACCTATCCTGAACTAAACGAGGAAAAACAAATATTGAATCGTTTTCGTTCACAGCATGAATCAGATGTCCAGAAGAGTGTTAAGAAGGTATTCGATGCAAAAAAACTTAAAAAATGCACTGATATAGTGAATGATGTCTTTATTAAAGATGAATTACTGGACTATATTGCGCAGATGATTTTTGATACCCGCAACAACGGTGACCTGTTTCTGGGAGCCTCACCAAGAGCATCTTTATCTATAATGCGTACCTCAAAAGCGGTAGCTGCTATGAAAGGTCGTGATTTTGTAACCCCCGACGATATTCAACACGTGGCCTATCCGGTGTTGAATCATAGGATCATTCTGAGTCCCGAAAGGGAAATGGAAGGTCTTGAAGCAGAAGACATAATCAGGAACATAATTAAGAAAATTCAAGTTCCGCGATGAAAGAATTATTTTTAAGGTTGAATTTTGCCAGCCGTTTTTTTTTATTGGTTGCTATTCTTACTGCCCTTGTTGCATTGAGCTTTGGACTTCCTTTTCTTTTTTATCCTTCGCTCTTATTGCTGACAGTCTTAATCGTAACGACTTTTTTGGATATTTTCATTTTGTTTCAGTTCAGAGATATTTGTTCCTGTCGAAGAAGGCATCAATTGCTTCTATCACTGGATGATGATAATGAGATAAAAATTCAGATACGAAACCTGACCAGCTTACCATTAAAAATAAGGATAATTGATGAACTGCCTGAACAATTACAAGATCGAAATTTTTTGATTCGGACTACCCTCTCTGCCAGGGAACATAAAGAAATTAGGTATACTATTAACCCTAAAGAGAGAGGCAACTATAATTTCGGGAGTATTGTTGTCTTTTCTCTTTCAACCCTCAGACTTGCTGAAAGAAAAGACACATACAAGCTTGATGAGACCATCCCTGTTTATCCGTCTATTATTCAGATGCATCAATACGAAATTCTGGCGCTCAGTTCAATTTCAAATTTTCAGGGAGTAAAAAAAATCCGAAGAATTGGTCATAGTTATGAATTTGAACAGATAAAAAGCTATGTTCCGGGCGATGATTCCAGATCGCTTAATTGGAAAGCAAGCAGTCGTGCCGGCACCCTCATGGTAAATCAATACGAAGATGAAAGGGCCCAGCCAATATATAGCGTAATCGATAAGAGCAGAATAATGAAGATGCCTTTTAATGGATTAAGCCTGTTGGATTATGCAATAAACACCAGCCTTGTTATTGCGAATATTGCTTTACGTAAGCATGATAAAGCAGGGCTTCTTACATTTGGAAATAAACTGGGTAGTTTTATTAAGGCAGGCAAGCAATACAGCCAGTTGAGAAAGATACTACAGGCCTTATATGCTGAAAAAGAAAGTAGTGCAGAAGCCAATTATGAACTCTTGTACAGTGCTGTGCGCAATTTTATTCGTGGGAGAAGCCTTTTGTTTTTGTATTCCAATTTTGAGAGTGTGTATGCTTTAGAGAGAATTCTTCCCTTGCTAAGAAAAATAAACAGGTTGCATCTGTTGGTATTAATATTTTTTGAAAATACTGAGCTTAGCAGATTTGCAGAACAAAGCTGTGAAGATTTACTCGATATTCAGCAGCAAACTGCGGCAAGAAATTTCATTCAACAAAAGGATTTGATATTCCAGGAGCTTAGTCAACATGGAATACAGGCAATTAAGACAAGGCCGGAGGATCTTTCATTGAACACCATCAATAAATACCTTGAGTTAAAAGCGAGGGGGTATATTTAAATTGCTTGCTGTTTTGTGTAGTGAAATAAAAATTCCCGTAAAAATAATTTTACGGGAATTTGACGATATATAGATATATTGAGGAGTCTGGTATTATCAACACGCCGGTTTGATTCGTCGTATATCAAACACCTGGTATTTTTTTACCAGTTCTATCATTTCAAGAACTTCAATCTCAACACCTTTCAGAATTATTGTTGATCCATATTTTTTTCCTAAGCGGTAAATAAGGGTTAAGGTGTCAAATCCTGTGCTATCGATAAACCGAATTCCGGAAAGATCAATTTCCAGTATTGTTCCTCGTTTACGAATGATTCTTGTTAGATATTGCCTGATAATATTCATATTAAGGGAAGTGAATTTCTCTGTATTCTTAAAAGAAACCATTACATTCTTGTTGTCTTGCCGAATCACCAGAATATTTGCTAAAATCTCCCTCATAACATGCATTTTACAATATGACATTCAACAATGATACCAACCTTAATTAAATCAAAAAAAAAAGTCATTTTTAAGTACATATTCCGATTCATACTGATCGTTTCTATAATGAATCTGATGCAAATAGCAGAGTGATTTTAAAAAGGGCATCTTTGGAAGATGCCCGACAAATGAAGAGTTCGCCGAAAAAACTCACCAAAATTGCCCTAAAAACTCTACTATTCATATAGTAAATAGATGAATGTAAGGACATAATAGTTGCGTGAAAAGAAAACTTTATTTTTTCGAATTATAAGTTTAATGATTGTTTTCGTTTGAAATTCAACTATTATGGGGAGTTCCGGAATATGTTAAAAATGAAATTTTCAATTTTTTACTCATTTTTCATAAAGTAATTCACCAAAGTTTACTATCTTGTTATCACCTATATGACCTTCAATAAAGGAATATTTTTCTTTTGATGATTAATTGAAATATAATCCTGTCGTCTGCGCTAATAAATAAATAAGAAACAAATAGTTGATTTATTTTGAACTA